>NZ_DHFC01000008.1:0-15308 GCF_002400205.1 Aminobacterium sp. UBA4834
ATTATTCGTGAATGCTTCCTTTTGATTTGATAAAAGGAAGCATTCACGAATAATTTTTAAAGAGCAACCCCAACAGAGTGTGCCGTTCAAATAAGGCTTGTCTTCTCTCTTGACCTTTTTTTATAAGAGTATCTACAATAGAATCCACAGTAAAAGACAAGGGGGGGTATAGTTTTGGACTTTGAGGAGCTTGTTCAAAAAAGATACAGTGTGAGAAAATACAGTCCACAGCCAGTGTCTGTACCTATTATAGAGAAGTGCTTAGAAGCAGCTCGTTTAGCGCCTTCCGCCTGTAACTCTCAGCCGTGGACCTTTTTGGTAGCTCATACTCCTGATAAAGTAGCTTCTTTAGCTCATGCCGCTTTTGGAGGAGCATATTCAATGAACTCTTTTGCCGCCTCCGCTCCTGTGCTATTGGTTGTTATTACAGAACGTTCTCGATACTCTTCTGCTCTTGGAGGATTATTCCGAGGGGTCCAATTTAGCCTTATGGATGTAGCAATTGCTTGCGAGCACATAGTTCTACAAGCAACAGACTTCGGTTTAGGGACATGTATGCTTGGCTGGTTAAATGAAAGAGCTGTAAAAAAGGAACTCAATCTTCCCCGTTCGACAAAAATTGATATCATGATCTCTATGGGGTACCCCAGCGAAAATAAAAGGACTTTATCAAAACCTCGAAAGACTATGGAAGAGATTCGCCACTTCCTTTGATATTGTTATATTGCTCTTTTCATATACCTGATGAAAGATCCTTTTCAGCGCCGGTATCTTTTTGTTTCTCTCCCAAAATCTGTTTCAATCGTTCCCCTGTCGCTATAAAATACGTTTTTTCTGCCACATTTGAGGCGTGGTCCCCCACGCGCTCTAAGTGGCGTCCGACCCACATGAGGGCTGCAGCACATTGCACTGTAACACAATCTCCTTTTGGCCGAGCAGCTATGATCTGTATCAGTTCTTCAAAAATATTGTAGTAAAGAACATCGAGATCCTGATCCTTTAGAAAAACTTTTTTTGCGAGCTCTGCATCATTAGTTTCAAAAGCCTTCAATGCGTCACGCAACATGTTTGTGGAAATATTCATCATTTTGGGAATATCTATCAATGGTTTCAGCAATGGATACTGATTAAGGAAACAGGCCCTCTCTGCTATATTTACAGCCTCATCTCCAATCCGTTCTAGATCGGTAATAATCTTCGCAACGGCAAATACAAAACGAAGGTTCTCTCTTACTGGTTGTCTCATCGCTATAGAACCAAGACACTCCTGCTCTATATCTACTTCCAAAATATCGATAGAATCATCATTATCTATAACGTGTCGGGCAAGATCGCTGTCACACTCTATAAGGGAACGTACCGCTTCCGATACGGCATTGGTAGCCTCTTCTCCCATTTGATGAACCATTTCGAGAATGCGCTTCTTGTCTCCAGAGTAAAGAATCATCTCCGGCGTTAACTTAGATTTCTCCTGCTTCTTTTTGAAGAACAATACCGTCACTTCCTTCTAAATGAAGTTTCATTCCCCGGAATCGGCTCCCCCAGGCCACTTCGAGAGCAGCACTTACAGCCACCCTCAATACCGTAAGTAACCTCCAATCCAGAGAATCTTTACGATCCACGAAAAGCCGACCCTGAACAATTAAAGTTTGTCGTATCTGTTGATCATAATTTTTAAAAATCTTCTCTACACTTAGAGCCTTATGAACGCTCTCTTCATCGTCAAGAGCAAAAGCTCGCATACTATATCGGACTACACCCATAAACGATTGGACGTACTCTTCCCACATTTTTTCTTCTATATTTCTGGCACTACCTTCTCCAGCCCCGTTTCTCCATAACTTATACAATCTACCCGTAGTAATTTCTACTAGGTCAGCCATTGCTATAAGAGAATACGAAATTGCGGAATACGATGTCTTTTGTTCTGGATCATCAAGAGGAACTGGTATTGCAAACATGTAATCTGAGCACTGTTGCAACAACGCTGGTATTCCTCGCTGAAGTTTAAGAATCTGATCTTTATAATGAGGTGCAAAAAAAAGCATATAAATAAATGTTTCCACATAATTAGCAAGACGAGTCATTTCTTTCGCAAGAAGCGGCACCGCTAACGAAGGGAAATCTGTAAGAGAATCATCCAAATACATGGCCTCCTCTGGATCCCAGGCCTCTTCTTCCGAAAACCACCTTCCACTTACAAGTGCTGACTGCCTTACAAAGGGGGAAAAAATGAGAACGTTAAGAATACTCACTCCTATCTGATATACAGCCAGTTTCATCTCTGGAACTGGAATAAAGAAACTCGTTCCCTGAAGGATCAAAGGCATACAAAGGTATCCCGCCGCAACACCGAGGCAACGATAAACAAAAGAGAGCCAGGCAAGACGCCGGGCATTGGGACGGGTTCCCACGCTAAAAAATAAAACTATAATGCTGGAGCCAAGGCGTGCCCCTAATACGAGGGGGAAGAAGGCCTCCGCCGATGCCACTCCTGCCGATATAAGAGCGATGCCAATAGCCATTACACCAGACGCTCCTTGTGTTATGGCTGAAAGGAAAAAAGCCGTTACGCCCAGCCAAAAAGGTCTTGCAACAAGACGAGCAATAAAGAAGCCGATAGGAGAGCCTTCCAAAGCAATAGAAGAACCCAATTTAAGAAGAAACATCCCTGTAAGGATCAGAGCAATACCTCTCACTACCCACCCTATTTTACGAAAATCCTCTTTCTTCAGATGACAGAGGACAAAACCTCCCATCAAAAAAATAGGAGCCATCACATCTATGTCAATAGCGAGAAGAGGAACCAAAAGGGTAGACCCCACACTTGCCCCCATCATGACGAGGATAGCACCCTCATAAGGCAATGCATGGATATCGACCAATCCAACAGCAAAAGCTGTTGCGGCAGAACCACTCTGAGCTATTGCCGATAGAATAACCCCAAGAGAAAAGGCAGAAGACTTTCTATTGCCTAAACGAGACAATAGCCCTCGTCCACGGCTTCCTAAACTTCTTCGAAAGGCCCAATTACTTTCTTCTAGGCCATACAGAAGAATTGTTATTCCTGCTAATATTAAAGCGTAAGAAATTCCTACGGGAAACATTCTTATCTCTCCTCAGCAATCTTCTTAAAGGCGTTTCCCTTTACTCTATTTACGAAAAATGGCCCCCCTGAAGGATATGTAATGCCACTCCATGCCTCAATCCTCTATGGCTTACCACGAATTTTTCTTCTCGGGCTATATTCAATATTTCCGCTACAATACAAGCTCCGGCAAGAATAATATCAGCGCGCCCTGGGGATAAACCTGGAATGAGACAGCGTTCCTCCAGTGTTTTTGAAGAATAAAGAAAAATTTGCCGTTTAATCTCTCCCAGAGAAAGAGAAATTCCATGTACACTCTCTGGAGTATAAGAGTAAAGACCTAGCTTTACAGCAACCATAGCAGTAACTGTCCCTCCCACTCCAACAAGAGTACCTACTTGCGAAAGAAAATCCCAGCGGTTTGACAGTATCTTTCTGATCTCCAACCTAACTTTATGAACATATTCAGAAGAAACTGGCGTTTTTTGTAAAAATTTTTCAGTCAAAACCACAGAACCTATGGGAAGGCTCCATCGATGTATAATGTTTCCCCCTTTCCCCTGAACAAGCTCTGTGCTCCCTCCTCCAATATCAAAAACAGTCACATTTTGAGAAAGATATTTATCTTCCCATATCCCTGAAAGTGCACCACGAAAAGCAAATTCCGACTCTTCATCGCCTGAAAGGATTTTCATAGAAACTCCAGTTCTATCAAGAAGCGTTTCAACAAAAGAAGAGCTATTAGAGGCTGACCTGAAGGCCATTGTACCTATTACAACAATCTGAGAAACACCTGCCTCTCTGGCTACCCAAACAAATCGTTCCACCCCTTCTATGGTTCGACGCATGGGCTCAGGTAGCAGCAAGCCCTCTTTAGCAAGCCCTTCGCTTAAACGGGTAATCTCTATACGTTCATCTAGAGAGACTAATTCCTCTCCCTGCAAAATAGCTATAAGAAGTTTAATGGAGTTAGACCCTATATCGATAACTGCTAAAGTTCGTCTATCTTCCACATTAACCATCCCCCATAAATAAAAATCAAAGCGGATCCCTTCCTTATGAGGAACCCGCTTCCAATACTGCTTTTTCGTTATATCCAAATAAAAGATCTAATATGCCTTAGCAAAAATAGTCTTTCTAGCATTAGAAGCACCTGTCAAGAAACAGTTCCCCGTCTCAGCATCCCCCAGCGGAATACACCGAGGAGTAGCGCCTGTTTCTTCCTTGATCTTCTTCTCATCCTCCGGGGTTCCGGCAAAAAACGTCTCTATAAAACCTCCTTCTTCCTCCAACCGAATCTTAAACTCATCGAAGGAAGAAGCAAAAGAGGTGTGCTCTTTTCTAAAAGAAAGAGCTTTATTGAAGAGAGAGTGCTGAATATCTTCAAGGATTTCGGGAACTTTTATTACCACATCGTTTAAAGGAATATCTTTTCGATCTCCAGTATCTCTTCGAACCACACGAACAGTACCTGCAGCAAAATCTTTTTCCCCAAGTTCTAAGCGCAAAGGAACTCCTTTCTGAAGATGAGAGAAGAAACGATCCCCAGGACGCATATGGAACTGTTTATCTACAACAACATATCGTCCGCCTAAGGCTGTATTAAGTTTGTCCGCCAACTCCAGAGCTTTAGGCAACAACGTTTTTTCAATAACATCATCATTCGTACTAATAGGAAGGATAGCAACCTTATTAGGAGCTATGCGAGGAGGAATAATAAGCCCATCATCGTCGGAATGAGTCATGATTAAAGCCCCTATTAATCGCGTTGAAACACCCCAGCTTGTAGTCCAAGCATATTCCTGCTCTCCATCCTGATTTTGAAACTGTATATTAAAAGCCTTGGAGAAATTTTGCCCAAGGAAATGGCTTGTACCTGCCTGAAGAGCCTTCGTATCACTCATCATGGCTTCACAGGTAAAGGTATTGAGAGCCCCTGGGAAACGTTCCCCTGCCGTTTTTTCCCCTGGAATAATAGGGAGAGCCAAGACCTCTTTCATTATTTTTTCGTAGACACGCAACATCTTAAGAGTTTCTTCCATGGCTTCCTCTTTCGTTGCATGGGCAGTATGCCCTTCCTGCCAAAGGAATTCTGATGTTCGCAAAAAGAGTCGAGGCCGTTTTTCCCATCGCATAACATTGGCCCACTGGTTGATCAATATGGGAAGATCACGCCATGATTGAATCCATTTACTGTACATATAACCAATCACTGTTTCTGAAGTGGGACGAATAACAAAGGGTTCCTCAAGTGGCTCTCCTCCGGCATGAGTAACAACTGCACACTCTGGAGAAAACCCCTCAACATGTTCTGCCTCTTTCTCTAAAAAAGAATTGGGTATAAGAAGAGGGAAATAGGCATTTACATGGCCTGTTTCTTTAAAAGCTTCATCAAAATAACGCTGTATCGATTCCCAAAGAGCATATCCAGTGGGACGAATAACCATACACCCTCTTACGGGGGCATAATCTGCAAGCTCCGCTGCCTTAATGACATCAAGATACCATTGGGAATAATCTTTCCCCCTAGGGGTTATGTTCCGTGCCATGTTTTTCTTCAACCTCCATCATGAGTTCCGCCGAAAGATCGTCAGCTTTAGTTGTAAAATGTTACCCCTCCACTAGGGCAGGGGATAATGGCTCCATATAGGCTTCCCAATAAAGAAACCTACTTTAAAATCACTCTGGTCATTATACAGGAACATGAGGCGACCATCGAAAAAGTGCCCCGGAGCCGATAGAGAAAGGCCTGTTTCCCAAACACTGTCAAGGCGGGAACCTCCATTATCGTAAGTCCACCCAGCTCCTCCAAAAAGCTCTGCAGTAAGATTTCCCCACCAACTGCGGAGGAAAACTCTTCGAAGGCCAGCATTGACCCATATCATGCGCTCCGCTTCAATAGGCTTATCGGCATAACTATAGAGTTCTTCAGCAGCGCCAAGATAGACAGCATGACCAGCCTCTGTCATATCTCCCTCTGCAAAACCACCTCTTAAGTAGAGACGCCAATTTTCAGAGAAAGATGTTACAAAGAACAAGTTCATTCTATATAACAACTCGTCATAATCAGGCCACCAAAAAGCGACTCTCATCATGCTGCCTTTCGTAGGATCCATCATGTCATCTAGGGTATTATACGTTAGATAAAACGTAGGTCCCCAAGAATCTTCATCTTTACCTTTATAATGGACCCTCTCCCCGCCTAAACCAGCGCCAGCTAAAACATTTCCCATAGTGAAATGGCGTGTAACTCCCAAACCGTATCGATCCCATCCCCGCTCTTCAGAAACATTACGAGGCGTAAGTTCCCAACGCTGAGCAGAAAGATTGACTTCCCAGGCTTTAGAGAGCTCTGAAGAGGAGAGATAGCCCACATCTGCAGCCCACTGCGTTCCAATTTTAAGATTAAGCTTCAATGCGTCTCCATCTTTATAAATATCCCTATGAATACTGTTCACATAAAGCCACCGGTACGGATGAAGATTCGTAGTGTATCCCCCTATTCGAACTTCCGATTGCGGGCGGCGCTGAACAGAAAAAACCACAACAGCTCCGCCATGATCTTCTTCCAAGTGATAATCCACTGCCAAAACATCCATACGTCGGGATATTTCTTTATTCACTCTTAATATCCATTGGGGATCTATAGGTTTTCCTATTTGAGAAAGATGCTTCGTTCGAAGTTTTTCGCACTCCATGTCTGGCAAACCACGAACACAAATATCCGTTAAAACCTGTGACGGTTGTTTCCGACGAGGAGAAAGTTCAGGGGCCATTTGGGCTAAACTCGCTATCGCCTTGAGATGGGCTAATGTCTCCTTCCGACCTGCTGCAATAACAAAATCAGCCTGAGTGGCATCAAAAAGAGGAAGCTTCCCCACCGATGGCGTTAAAATTAAATCCGCTTCTCGAATTTCTCTCTCCACATTCTGTTGCGTTAAAACGGTAATCGATTGATCCACCACGTCCACAAGAGTACGCAATTCCGAACGAGACTTCTTTTCACTCGTTACATTTACAGCTATGACAGGACAGCCAGGGAAAAGTTCTTTGGCTGTCAAGACAGGGAGATTCGATACGAGTCCACCATCAATAAGGAGGCGCCCACCAACAGGCCATGGCTCAAAAAGAGCAGGGATAGCCATAGACGCTCTCATCGCCGAAGCCAAGCTACCACTCTGAAGAACAACTTTCTCCCCTGTCTCTAAGTCCGTAGCAACTGCAGCAAAGGGTATGGGGAGTTCTGAAAAACGAATAACTTGTACGCGAGCAGCCATCTGACTAAATTTTTCTAGAAGCTTGACCCCGGAAAAACCGCCCAGAGCCCCTCCTATCCCTCTGCGGCTGCCCAGGGAAAACCAAGGAATCGCGCTGTTTTCAGAAGTTCTCTCTCCTAACGGCAGGACCATGGAGGCGTCTTTTTCAGCAAGTAAGCTCCCTAAATCAATATTATTCACAACTTCTTCCAACTCTATGCCCGTGTAACCACTTGCAGCCAACCCTCCAATAATAGCCCCCATACTCGTCCCCACAATCCCGGCGATAGGGATATTGTTTTCTTCTAAGACCTGAAGCACACCTATATGGGCAAGTCCTTTCGTTCCGCCACCAGATAGAGCGAGGACTATTCCTCCGCGAGAAGAAGCTGAACAGGGGGAATTGTTCCCAAGGAAACAGATTAACAGTATAAAGCCGACACACATACGTTTTATATATGACATTTGCCAGCCTCCTCGTTTATACACCAACACCTGAATAAATTTTAACGTACTCAGAGCTATGAAACAACTCTTTTAAGCATTCAGCTCCTTGTGCTGCTCTGTAAAAGAATGTACAATTTAGATATTTATATAATAGTCTGTAATGAAAACATTGCTGAATAGCGCTTAAAACTAATGGGAGGTGGGGAAAAGGATGGGAAGCGAGAAGAAAGGAATGTTTGACTGGTATTTCAAAAGTAACCTGTTACTCCGGATTCTCATCGGTCTTGTTCTTGGTGCAATTGCAGGGATGGTGGCTGGAGATTCTATTTTATGGGTCAAACCATTAGGGGACATTTTTGTGCGGCTTTTGAAAATGATCGTTACGCCCATTATTTTAACAACTCTTGTTGTTGGTTCTGCAAGTATTAGCCCTGCCGAGCTCGGTAAGGTAGGGGTCAAAATCGTCGTCTATTATCTTATTACATCTGCAGTCGCAGTTGCAGTAGGCTTACTTATGGGAAATCTTTTTCATCCTGGACTGGGGTTAGACCTTGGGGCCATAGGGGAAGCAGCTGGACGCGCTCTTGAAAAACCATCTCTTGCAAATACTTTTCTCAATATTATCCCAACTAATCCTTTTGGTGCTCTTTCCAGTGGCGACGTTCTTCCAATAATTTTCTTCGCCATTATATTTGGTCTCGCCATCAGCTATCTTAAGATCAGTAAAGATACACGAATTCAAGAAACAGGGGATTTGCTGTTTAAGTTTTTTGATGGGGCAGCAGAAGCAATGTACAAAATTGTGGGATGGGTTTTACAGTATGCGCCAATAGGCGTTTTTTCCCTCCTTGCCGTCGTATTCGCACAGCAAGGAGCTAAAGCGATTGGTCCTTTATGGACTGTAACCCTTGCCTGTTTCCTCGGTTACATTCTTCATCTTATTGTGGTGTACGGAGGCTTTCTTACCCTGAATGGGCTGAGTTTTTCCACGTTCTTAAGGGGCTCAAAAGAGGCTATGATCACTGCTTTTGTGACAAGAAGCAGTAGCGGGACTCTCCCTATAACAATGCGTAATGCTGATGAAAATTTGGGCATCGCTAAAAACGTTTACTCCTTCACACTCCCTTTGGGTGCTACTATCAACATGGATGGAACTGCTATTTATCAGGGCGTTTGCGCCCTCTTTATCGGTTTTGCCGTAGGGCTCCCCCTTAATTTCAGCCAGCAAATGACCGTTATTTTAACAGCCGTTCTTGCCTCAATCGGAACAGCTGGAGTTCCTGGTGCCGGTGCGATAATGCTTCTTCTCGTCCTCGATTCTGTGGGGCTTCCCATCGAACAAGGCTCTCCTGTCGCAGCAGCATACGCTATGATTTTAGGGATAGACGCTATTCTTGATATGGGGCGAACCTGCCTCAATATTACAGGAGACTTAGTTGGATCTGCGGTTGTAGCAAAGAGCGAGAATTTACTCGACTTATCAAAATGGGGTAAATAAAACTATATTTCAGATAAAGACAAGAGGCTGTTTCTTCAAACAGCCTCTTGTCTTTATCTGAAACCTTAGTAACGTTTCCAAAGTTGATAACTTCGAACAAGCAATCCCACTAAAGGAAGCCTCGTTAATGCAGGGTCTAAATCACACTCTCCGACTCGTTGATATTCACTACAAATATCAAAAGCCGGAGATTTCGAACATTTTATAATTTGATCTGGGTAAATACTTCGATAACCAGTGACTATAAAGGCAACAACGGATGCTAACGCTGCGAGACTTGCAACTTTGGATCCGAACAGCTCTACCGCAAGAATAACTGCCGCAATAGGCGTGTTAGCAGCTCCTGAAAGAACTGCAACAAATCCAATACAACTAAAAAGGACGGGGTCTAACCCAAAAAAAGAAGCAAAAGCTGCCCCTGAAGTAGCACCGATATAGAGCGTTGGAGTAACGACTCCTCCACACCCTCCAGCCCTCCTAGTAATGCTAGTAAACAACGACTTCCAGAAAAAAGCTACTCGAGGGATGGGATTACCAGCGATAGCCTCTCGTATGGATTCGCCTCCTAAGCCTAAATACCGCAATCCCACAAAAAACGTAAGGATTACAAGAATTCCTCCTCCGACAAGAGCCTGTAATAACGGAGAGTAAGAGAACCTACGAAATATTTTTTGAGTAAAATGAAGAGTTTCTATAAAGAAAAGAGCTACTAACCCAAAAAAAACACCTGAAAGGACTACCCATGTAACCATATGGGGCTCCGCTACACGTGGAACGTAAAGCAAAGGCTGATATAGATAAGCCATGCCAAGACTTAAGGACACTTGATAGCTCACCATACCACTGACGATACACGGCAAAAGCACGTCGTAAAAAAGCTGTCCGACGAAGAGATTTTCCAATCCAAAAACAGCACCAGCAACAGGTGCTCCAAAAACAGAAGCCATACCCGCTGAAACGCCGCAAATCACAAGTTTCCGACGATCTACTTTGTTGAGATGAAAACCATTGGCAAAAACATTCGATACCGCAGCTCCAATCTGAGCACTCGGCCCTTCTTTACCGAGAGAACCGCCTGTAGAAATAGTAATAATAGATCCTATAACTTTCACTACTACAGAAAGCACACTCACCCGGCCGTCATGATGATGTACAGCTTCTACAACACTAAGGGTCCCTCTAGTACGATCCATGGGTTTTAAGGAAATCACAAGCCACGCACTAACCATAATACCTAATGGGAGCAAAAATACCCTCCACGAAGGAAGCGCTCCTACAAATTTGGAACATCGCTCCAAAACCATCATAAATGCAGAAGTAGCCGCCCCCACAAAAACTCCTATAATCACGGCCAACAGAAGCCATTTACTAATACTATAAAGAAGAGCAAATTCTTCCTTAAGAAGTTTAACCCATGAATTCTTCACTACATCCACTCCAATAAACCTTAATGGAACACGGTTGGATGCCCTTAGACTATTCTCCTAACAATGGAAAGAGAGAACAAGGTAAAGGGTTCCACCCTGAGCTACAGAAAAAGGCAACGTAAAATTTTTAATGCCAGGAGATTCACTTGGCACAGTTCTGATTCCTGCACCTGTAATAAGCTGAGGCGGTGTTACATCCACTCCCCCTAGAGAAGACTGAGTCAAAGCTCTCCCGCTCACCATATTAGAAAGCTCCCCAATGACACTGGTAGCTACTGGGTCTTCTATATCTGGCTTGATCATTCCGCCAGACATTGCTGTTACCACTGCACTGAACCCCGCATTATCCAACATAATAACCAGCGTTCCTTGCAATCCTCGTCCTAGCACTCCAACGAGTGCCGCAACACTGCTTCCTCCCACATGAACCCCCTGGGCTACTTCCGATCTCTGAAGAGCAACCTCTACTCCCATTTCCCGACTTACAGAAATAAGAGATGATCCAAAAGTGTTCACCAAGGTTGCTAGTTTTTCTACGCCCATCAACCAGTATCTCCCTTCTTATTGTGCTATTTCTCTTGCCCTGCAGTAAGAAAACGACGAACAATGACAAAAGCAGCGAGATCATCGACGTCACGGTACGGAGTTCTGAGAGAAACCGGAATCAATCGCCACAACCCTTTTGGCGGGTACATACCCCAGAAAACATTTCTTGCCTCAAGAGTAGATCCTCGCTCTTCCACTATATGTATCTGATGAGATTGTATTCCAACCCCTTCAAGAAAATCGAGAATATCCCGACACATCGTCCCGTTTCCAACAACAACTACCAGATCCCCACGGTCCTGGGAAATATCTTTACCCTGAACCTGAACCCATGGAGACATTCTACGCCACTCCCGACGCTTTAAAAACTCCCAAAAGAGAGGGACTTCTTCCTTTTTTGTTATTCCGGAAAGGAAAAGATCACCGCATGAATCTGTTAAAACCCAACCGATTTTATCTTTTCCCGGATCGATACCCAGAAGCATCACTTATCCCCTAACGTGGAAGCCCAGCGCGGATAAAGCCACATCCACTGGCCTGGATATTTAGTGATCCATGAACTTATGGAATTATTACATATCGCTACAGCCTTTTCCAGATCAGTACCAAAAATTTCTGAAGAGGGATCCTCAAAAGGCGGCAAAAAATATAGATCATGATGAATGCCATCTTCTCTTCTAATGATATAGACAGGAATCATGGGGCTCCCGTACTTAAGACTCATTTTTATTGGCCCATAAGGAGTGCTCGCTGGAAGGCCAAGAAAAGGGGCTACAACCCCCTTTTCCTTCGCATCTTGATCGATAAGAACCGCCAATATCTCTCCACGCTTCAAACAGGCCATAGCCGCTTTGAGGCTAAATCCTTTACTGACAGTGGTAACTCCCCAACGTTGGCGTGAATCGATAATGAGATCAGTTATCCTTTCATCACGCTGTTCCGCTCCAATAGCATTCATAGGATACCCTTTCGCTGCTACAGCCGCAGCAGCCATCTCCCAATTTCCAAGATGAGCGGTAATAGCAATAACCCCTTTCCCCAGGTCGAAAGCTTTTTTAAGATGTTCTTCTCCATGTATTGTCACCAATTCATTGAGGCTCGATATCATGTCAGGAAGACAAATAAATTCTGTAACAGACCGTCCGAGATTCACATATGAAGCTCGAACAATCTGTCGAGCGGTGCTCACCCCTATACCAAGAGCTTTTACACATCGATATTCCGCACCATCTACTCGTTTTTTGCTCAAGACCCAAAATACTGAGCCTAAAAAACTTCCCACCATCATTGCCATTTTGTAGGGAATATTCTTTAGGATACTTTGAACAAACTGAATCAACTTCCACGTCATTTCCCGACCTAACCTCACCGATAGTTCCTCCCTCTCAAATTCGCCGATTATTATACCCCATCCAGATGTATATACATTCAACTTACGATATACTTATTAAATAATTTCGAAGCAATAGAAGCAATAATAGGAGGTGAGCTCTTCATGTTACGACGAATATTGTTTCCTATAGATATGACCGATTTTTCAAAAGAAGCTTTGCGCTGGCTCTCTCAGAGAGCGCTACTACACCAATCAGACATATTGGTAGTTCACGTGGTAAGTCCTTCAGCTGGCATCCATACCCCACAGCTTGTACAAGAGACCGAAACTGCTTTGAACGACTTTTGTCTTCAAAGTATTCCTGAAGAACTATTTTACAAGGTAATGGTAGCAGCTGGAGATCCTCTTAAAATTATTCCAGAAATCGCCGTTTCAGAAAAATGCACCTTCGCTGTTCTTCCTGCCCAAAATGTGGCAGAAATAACTCCTCTTGTAAGACGTCTCGCCCTTCCGCAACTTATCCTTCGGTCAAAAGACGGGGTTTTTCCTGGAGGAGACATTTATAAAAATATAGCCGTCGCTATAGATCTTTCCCCTGGTCGAACAGATGCGATGCTCAACGAACTTAGAGATATTATCTCCCAGAGCGGAAGCACACCTCATCTAACCTTGGTTCATGGAGTACCTCTTGATGACGCAGAAGATTCTCAGGTCCTCATCAATGCTGCGGAAGGAGCCCTCGAAGTGGTGGCTCAAGATGTGTCTCAATGGAACCCGGATACATCTTTTCAAGTGGTAAGCGGGGAACCGGAAGTAGAACTTCCTCTATGGATTAAAAACACCGATCCAAGTCTCCTCGTAGTAGGACTTTCAACACAACGCGAATTATGGCAGCTTATCGTTGGTTCTACGGCAGAACCCCTTATTGAGGGGACAACGTGTCCCGTTTTGATTTTTCCTACAGCTTAAATGGAGAGAAACTCCTCCAAACGATCGATTCGAACAGAAAGAAGATATTGAATAAAGCTGCGTTTCGATAAGGGGTTTTCCTGAAACATAAAAATTGGTTTTCCATTGAAATGTTTTATGGTATCACATATACTGCCGAGACCATTTGCAAGAACCGCTTCCAGATCTTGTCCGGTACGTACAGGGATACTCCGAATAGAATCGGCCATACTGAGGAAAGCCTTAAGAGAAGGGATCATATTCGGTCTACGCATATCGTTATAATCTACGTACTCAAGCCTCGGAGAAATGACAATGGCGTACTCTTTCCTCTTGTTAAACTGACAAAGGAGAAGGACATAACCAAAGGGGCTGGCTTCACTTGAAAGGACGTCCCAAAGAATGGGGATTTCTCGAGGTTTCCCGCAAAAAGAGAAATCCTCGTTCCATGGTATTTTAAAAGCCTTTACTTCAAAAGCCCCCTCTCCCTCGTCTATTTGAAACAATGCTTCAGCAAAATCGTAATCCGTATGAAAATCTGGGATGAAAAACTCTGGGGCACCTGATTGTACTATAAAAATGACGCCTGTCTTCTTCCCTTTTGCCGCCAAACCCTGAAGGTCTTTGACATGTTTAACGGCACGCAGAGAAGGGGCATCAGGAAACATGGCTATACGTCTGCCAAATAAAGAGCACGACTTTATTTCGAGGATCATCTCTGAAGAACCATCCGAGACAAGAAGATCGAATCGGCTCTTTCCCCAAGGAACCTCCCGTCTTATAACTCTATAATCCTCCATCCCCGGCATAAGACCATGATCAAAAAGCCATTCTGCCAAATCATTAGTTTTATGGGTATGGAGCATGACTGGACCATGATCAGACTGTATTCCTATTACTGTAAACTTTGTCTTCCGGGCAGAATTGGATGATACCTCTTTTTGTAGAAACAGCGTAGACCCTGAAAATAATAACTCCCACAACCTCCCAGGATTCGGGAGGAAAGCCTGAATTTTTTCTCCATCAAGCAAACACTCCACAAGAAAACGATTGGGCCTAGAAAGAAAAGTCGCCGCAAATAATGGACGACGCCCTGATATTCGAAAGACTTCCGACATATAAAAACCTCCTTGATACTACAAGAGCTAATGTCCATTCCCTAAAAACCAAGCTATAAAGGGAATGGAAATAAGAACAACGGTAATGCGAATCACATGAAATAGAAGAGAAACGGGCGCATTCGCACCTGCTTCTACTGCTGCAAGCCCTAAACCTGAAAGTCCACCTGGAGCCGTAGAGTACACTGCCGTCATGAGATCAATACCACATAGTGTGGAAACTCCCCGTGCAAAGAGAATACTTACCCCTAAAATGGCGAGGCTATATAAAATCGCTACTGGAATAAAACGTGGAATTTCTTTCACCGAAGCTATATCTGCCTGCGCCACAATCACGTAGGCGACTAAAAGTTGAGAAAGAAAAGAGAGAAGACGAAGAGGCTGTGCTCCCGTACCTAAAAAACTTTTAACTGCAAGACCCCCTACCATTCCTCCCACAAGAGCCCCTGAAGGAATTTTTAAAAAATAACCTGCTAATCCTCCCGCCAGAATGCCGGCACATAAAGCCCACATTGCAAAGTATCCTCCATTTTATTTATTTTCTATTAGACAAAAATAGGGGACACAAGGCCCCCTAAAAATATTCATAAACTACAGTGCACTTACCCAAGCAGTGTCAGCATCACAGCAGCGGCGACAGCGGTTCC
>NZ_DHFC01000002.1:0-44580 GCF_002400205.1 Aminobacterium sp. UBA4834
ATTAACACTGAGTGTGTAAACATGACATCAAGTCTCCTACGTAAAATGATATAGAGATATAGAACGGATCCAGCTCTACAAAAGCTTTCTACTATTCTATGGGGCAGGAGCTTGATGAGACAAGATTTAGTATTTTTCGTTCGCGAGTGTAATGTTTTGTATAAAAACTATAGGAAGAAAAAGACTCGAAAGGTTGATAATCCAAGGCTTTCCAAAACTGAACAAAAAGAACAAAATAAAAAGAGGGGAAGCTTCCAGCCTCCCCTAAAAATGTTAAATAAGTCAGTATTTATTAATGGGGCGTCCTACTTCCTGATATTCTCTTTTCATCGTAGCTTTTCCTGAAGCTACAAGATATTCTAGATACCGTCTCGCCGTAATTCGAGAGACACAAAGAGCCTCAGCTGCCTCCACAGCAGAAAGAGAACAGTTGCTTTGTCGCAATAGTCTCTCTACCTTTTTAAGCATTTCTGGATTCAATCCCTTAGGAAGAGACGACTGATAATTTTTACGGCTTTTTACTTGAAAAAGACTGTCTATATCCGCTTGGTCTACATCACGAGGTCCCCTTCGGAGCTTCGTTTCCATTTGTCTGAAAGATTCTAGAGATGCTTTCAAACGTTCATATACAAATGGTTTTACTATATAATCAAAAGCTCCTGCTTGAATAGCTTCGTTAACAGTATTTACATCTCGTGACGCCGAAACAATAATTACATCTACATTCTTTTGTTGTTCTCGTATTTTGCGTAGTGTATTTAAGCCATCAAGACCTGGGAGAAAAATATCAAGAATTAAAAGACGAACTGGCAGAGTCTCAAGCAATTCGAGGGCCTTTGCACCATCCCCAGCCACAGCAACGACACGAAAGCCTTCCAGGGTATTAATAAAATTTTGGTGTATCTCTGCCACCATAGGATCATCCTCTACAACAAGGACATCGATTCTACTCAAAGTGATCCCCCCCTTCTCTGTTTGGCAGCGTGACAATAAACTCGGTAAATTCACCTGGACTGAAGTCTAACGAAATATCTCCTCCTAAGGCATCTACCATCCTTCTAATGTTATAAAGCCCATATCCAGATGTACGAGGACGAGCTTTTGTAGAAAAGCCTTTCTCAAAAATTTTAGTTGCCAACTCCTCTGAAAGTCTCCCCCCATTATCCCAAACACATAATAATATCTGGTTCGACTCATCAAAAATAGAGAAAGATATTTTCCCTTTTCGATCATAAAGATCAACCACAGCCTCTATAGCGTTTTCCATAAGATTTCCGATAATAATAACAAGTGCCTGATCACTGATATGTACAAGTTCTCCGCAATAGCTATCGGGCGTAATTTCGCACTCGATAGCCAGTTCTTTGCATCGCCCCATTTTCCCTAAAAGAATACCTCCCACTGCTGGGTTTTTAATTCGTTCCGCAATCAAAGAAGCTGTAAATTGCCCTGGAGCTTGTTCCAGAGCTATAAAGCTTAAGGCCCGTTCATATTTGCCCAACTGAATGAGACCAGCTATAGCCTGGAGTTTATTCACAAATTCGTGATTCTGAACACGCAAGGAATCTACATACATACGAACACCTGTCATCTCTTCAGCCATGGCACGGATTTCTGACATATCGCGGAAACTGGCAATGGCCCCAGCTATTTGGTTGTTTAATACGACAGGAACTTTATTCACAATCAAGGGGGTCCCTCCCACGTTCTGCTCAAGGTCATATGTTGTTTCGCCCGATGTTAAAACTCCCTTAAGGTTAATTTCAGGAACCAGACTGTCCACATCTTCTCCCTCTACATCGAAGGAAATATTCAAAAGCTTACGAGCAGAGCGATTAATTAGGGTCACGCGGCCAAGACTATCTATAGCCAAAATGCCATCACGAATAAAGTCAATTAACTTCTCTCTTTCTCTTACTATCCTGGTCACTTGCCTTTTAAGTGACAGATTCCATAAAAGAGTGAGAAATATGGCAATGGCAAAGGCACCAATAACTTTTGTTATTAACTCTTTATCGATTTTCCCTTCTTGCCTATATTCATCGAACCATTTGCGATAAAGCTTATCGTAAGAGCCGTCACGACGAGAAGCCGCTAACCCTTCTCGCAGTATTTCCGCTAAAAATATATCTCCGTGAGCAATTGTGTATCCCCAATCACCACTAAAAAGAACCTGGGGCATGGCAACTACATTTGTAATGTGGAGTTTTTTATAGGCTGCTAAGCCTTGGTAAAGATTCATGAGGGCAAAATCATACTGCCCAGAAGAGAGGAGGTGGAGAATCTCCACGGGATGATCTGCTAATACAATATTTGACGTTAGACCACTCGAGCGAAGATACTCCTCTTCAGCACTACCTCTCTCCACAACAACAGCTTTCCCTGATACATCGCTCAAGCGGGTACTGCCAAATCCTTTTCGGGTAAAAATGGAATAAGGGACCTTCATCACGGGGAGAGAAAAATAATACTCTCCTATCTCTTTTCCAGATACGTCGGGCAAAAAATCTCCTCGCCTTTCTGTTTGCGAAGGAGGATACACGGTCACTACTGGTGCTAAATGAGGCAATATAGCATCTTCGCTTCGGGCATCTACAACTCCCAACAATAAATCTACACGAGAAGAATAAAGAAGCTCTGAGACTTCTTGCCAACGAACCATTCTGAAATTTAGAGCAAGTTCCTTCTCTTTGGCAATAGATTGCAAAAGTTCAACAAGGAACCCCGTTGGTTTTTGTTTTTCTCCAATAAACTCAAAGGGATCTAACGTTCGATCTCCCACCACATAAATAACTCTCCCGCCTACACTTGCCCCCCAGCTCGGCAAATAAAAAACAAAGAGGCTAAAAAAACAAGTGAAAAGAAGAGTCACTATCCAACTTTTTTTTCTCATCCTCACCTCACCAAAACCTATCCCACATATACTTAGAGATGAGAAAAGTACACAGATCCCACCATTTTTGCAAGGCCTCTTTCATCCCATTCTCTGTAACTTCGTTCAAAAAAGCAGCAGCTGATTCTGGTGACGAATTCCACAATTCTACAGCTTTTTTCTCGATCTCCACTTGCTTTCCAAACCACTCATTCTCAAAGGACGTGCGGACCTGCTCCATATCACGAACTGCCAATTGATAGCGTCGATTCACCAGATCGGCGGCGAGAAGAAACACCCATCGAGCAGAGGATGGATCAAAACGCTCCATCTTGAAATTTCGCCATCCTTCAGGAATGAAAGTGGCACCAGCATAGACAGGTACATAAACGCCCATGTGAGGATGCCCCATTGAGAACCAGATAATACCGCCAACTGGATCGGGGAGCCAGTTTCTAGACTGTGAAACAAATGTATAAGACGTTTTTGCTGATATTGGTCGATGATAAGGTATGTTTAAAAGAGCCCGCATAGGCCTGTCTGGGAAAGGAGTGGCCAACTCGCTTTTCATCAGTTTCCCATTCACATCTGGAACAAGCCAAGCCGGATTATCTTCCATATTAAAAGGTGTCCCTTCAAGGGTCGATCGTTGAATTGCCATCACATCTCGAACTGAAATTTTTTTGTCAGGTTTAATAGAAAAGGGATAGGAGGACACATCAGCGTTGGGATCCCATTCTTTGGAGGGGGCCAGCGTTTTAAAAAGATAATAAAGCCGTTCCCGAACCCAAGGACTGTACATGGACCAATATCCTGAACGAGGAGTATATGCGTCTCTCCAGTTAAAGGGATGTCCGGATTTGGGAGTATACCAACCATGCTGTATAGCTACATCCAAATAATTCTGTGAAGCCATAAAGTAGTCAGGTTGATTTAAATCAATGTTCGAAATAATACTGCCATTGGCTATTACGGCCACCTCATCATCTGGAACACGCCGTGCCACCCAAATAGCCCCTGGGACTCCACTCTCTGGTCTCCAGCCAAAGCCAACGCTTCGAATTTCAAAAATCCAGGCCTCATTAGGATCGGCAACAGTGAGGGCCTCTCCTTGACCCACGCAAGAAGGGAGGAAACCATAGGTTTCAGCCAGTCCCCCCATAAGCTTAATAGCCTCTCGAGCAGTTTTTGTCCTCTGAAGAGCTATTATCTCAAGCTGTTCTATGGTTAGAATTCCTTTCGCATCAGGAAGGAAGGCACTTAACTCATCTTTTTGCCCAACAGTGCTTTCCCCAATGGAGAGTTGATGCTCATTAAAACAAGAATACCCTACGTGGAAATACGTGTAGGTTTCCTCAGCTTGAGGAATGTGACCAATCACTCGAGGCGGATTCGCATCTTCTCCTAAAAGATTGATGTAAACGTTCATTATCGTTCCTGGAGCATATTTTTGACCTTTCACCACTCTTAAATTTGCATCATACCAGTTATCAGCCGTATGAGAATTGATCACAGAACCGTCCACACTCGCATTTTTCCCTACAAGAACAGCAGTACACGCCCAAGAAGGGAAAGAAACGGACACCAACAGGCAGGAAAAAAGCATCCATACAACCCATCTCTTCCTACGATTCACCTTGTCAACTCCTTTTAAAAGCGATAAAAGCAAATCTTTTATTATAGAGAGTCTATTATACGATACAAAAGGGGGATCGGGAAAATCCCGATCCCCCTTCATCTATAGGAATCAGCCTCTATGAAGGCTGTTACATTTGTGTTTCTGAATCAGGATAGAGGGACGTCATTTGAAAAGCAAGCTCCCCGCCCTTCACGGTAACATACACCTTGCTCCCTTCTCGCACCTCTCCAGATATAAGAGCTCGAGCCATTTTAGTTTCCAGCTGTCTCATTATGAAACGCTTCAAGGGACGAGCTCCAAAAACCGGATCGTAGCCGGCTTCAACAATATAATCTGCCGCTTCATCTGAAAGCTCGAGATCAATTCTCTGATCTTTTAATCTGTTTTGAAGCTCTCGAACCAAAAGCTTAACGATCTGGCGTATCTCATGCTTTTGAAGAGGCTTGAAAAGAACAATATCATCGACTCTGTTCAAGAATTCTGGACGAAAAGACTGACGCAACTCTGCCATTACAGCTTCTCTTGCCTGATCCTCTATCTGTCCGTCACTCGTAATTCCCTCAAGAAGGGAATGGGCTCCTATATTGCTGGTCATAATAATTACTGTATTTTTGAAATCGACTACATGTCCACGACTATCAGTCACTCGACCATCATCAAGAATTTGAAGCAATACATTAAATACATCCTGATGAGCTTTCTCTATCTCGTCGAACAAAATGACAGAATAGGGACGGCGACGCACAGCTTCAGTCAGCTGGCCTCCTTCTTCGTATCCTACATATCCAGGCGGAGCTCCAATGAGTCTGGAAACAGAGAACTTCTCCATATACTCCGACATGTCGATACGAATCATGTTCTCCTCGCTATCAAACAGGGCCTCGGCCAACGTTTTGGCCAACTCAGTTTTACCTACACCAGTCGGTCCCAAGAAGATGAAAGAACCTACCGGACGGCGAGGATCTTTAATGCCGGCTCTAGCCCGCATTACTGCATCTGCCACGAGCTGAACAGCCTCATCTTGTCCCACAACCCGTTGGTGAAGGATCTCATCGAGCTTCAACAGCTTCTCTCGCTCCCCCTCCATAAGGCGGGTAACAGGAACGCCTGTCCAACGACTTACTATTTCGGCAACTTCGTCTTCTGTTACCTCTTCTCGAAGTAACGAGGTGTTTTCATGGCTTGTTGCCAATCTTTCTTCCTCTTGTTTTAATCGACGTTGCAGCTCAGGAAGACGACCATGTTTCAGTTCTGCCGCTTTATTTAGATCATATTCCCGCTCCGCTTTCTCTATATCTCTTTTAACTGTATCTATCTCTTCCCGAAGAGAACGAACAGTCCCTATTTTTTCCTTTTCTTTCTCATACTGTGCACGAAGAGAGTCCGCTTCTTCCCGAGCTTCTTGCAGCTCTTTCTGAAGGTTCTTGAGCCTTTCAAGGCTCGCTTCATCTTTCTCTTTTCGCAATGCAGCCTCCTCTATTTCAAGCTGCATAACCTTCCTCGATGCCGCATCTAGTTCCGCAGGCAGAGAATCGATCTCTGTACGGATCATAGCGCAAGCCTCATCTACCAAATCAATAGCCTTGTCTGGTAAAAATCGGTCTGTAATATAACGACTCGACAGCACAGCCGCGGCAACGAGGGCATTATCTCTAATCTTGACCCCGTGATGTACTTCATACCGTTCTTTCAACCCTCGCAAAATAGAAATCGTGTCTTCCACATTTGGCTGCTCTACAAGAACAGGCTGGAAACGCCGTGCCAAGGCCGCATCTTTCTCAATATGCTTTCGATATTCATCGATAGTAGTAGCGCCAATACAATGAAGCTCTCCTCTTGCAAGCATAGGCTTCAACATATTTCCTGCATCAATGGCTCCTTCAGCCGCTCCGGCTCCCACAATGGTATGAAGCTCATCAATGAAGAGAATAATTTCGCCATTGCTTTCCTTTATTTCGTTCAAAACAGCCTTTAATCGCTCCTCAAACTCTCCTCTAAACTTGGCTCCTGCTACCAACGCCCCCATATCGAGAGCAAAAATAGTACGATTCTTAAGCCCTTCTGGCACATCACCTCGCACTATTCGTTGGGCCAATCCTTCTACAATAGCAGTTTTACCCACTCCAGGATCTCCAATAAGCACTGGATTATTTTTCGTTTTTCGGCTTAAGATTCGTACAACACGTCGAACCTCTTCGTCTCGGCCAATGACCGGATCTAGCTTTCCAGACCTTGCCATTTTCACAAGATCTCGCCCATAGCGCTCCAAAGCCTCATATGTAGCTTCAGGATTATCACTACTTACTCGCTGAGCACCACGAACAGAAGTGAGCGTCTCCAGAAAATTTTCTTGGGAAATATTATATTGTGACAAAATCCTTCCAGCAGCAGTTGTATTTCCTTCTTCAAGGAAGCACGAGAAAATGTGCTCTACAGAAACATACTCGTCCTTTAAACGCTCAGCTCTTTCCTGAGCCTGAGCCAAAAGTTGAGATAATCGCCGCGAAATATAGATTTTCCCCGGCTCAATCCCGGGACCAGAAATCTTCGGCCTTTTTTCGAGTTCTTTTTTATTATCTCTCGCTACACTCTCTACAGGGATTCCCATTTTTTGAAGAAGCCTCGGGATCAGTCCTTCAGGCTGTTCTAAAAGGGCCAGGAGTAAATGCTCGCCATCTACCTCTTGATGTCCCCAGCTCACAGCCATATCTTGAGCTGAAGAAAGTGCTTCTTGTGATTTTCTTGTAAATTTGGAAATATCCATCAATAAAACCCCTCTCTAGCAACCACCTGTCAGCATACAGAACGATCTCTTTGACCTTTGCTAACCAACAAACATTATATAGGTCAGGGTTGGTCATTCAAGGAGCCATCATCGCAAATAATCCAATTTATTTACGATTTTACTTTGTAACCTCTATTTATTTCTTTTTTTCTTCCTATAATATAAAAGCTCATCAACCTCTCCCATATTTTGGGCAAAGCAGGGTTGGGAATAAATGAGATGGTATGGAGGGCAAGGCCAAATAGGGAACAAGATGGGGGATATATCTGGAGTTGCGCAAGCTACATAGACCGTTTGAGGAGGCACAGTGGAAGATAGGAGGGGGTAGGAACATACGGCTGGAAAACACGGTCAGGTAGGAAGAGAGATTGTAGAATAATAGACCAAAAGGCTGAGGAAGAAACAAGCCTTCTACCGATATAATAATAGTTGGTAAAGAATGAATTCGATTTTTATGGAGGGAAAGAGATGAAGAAAAAATTCGCTCAACTCCTCGTAGCAATTGGCCTCCTTTTATTAATGGCGCCAGGTTGTTGCTGGGGAGCTTCCGATTTTACAGTCAAAGATTTTAAGCCGGAAGGGACAGTAACGGGAACGCCTCTTTTTACCGCCGTTTTTTCCACTCCCGTAGTGGAAGATTCTTTAAAGGGGCAAAAGGTTGCAGCAGAAGAATTCCCATTTTCTATCTACCCATCTGTTCCTGGAGAAGGGCGATGGGATGACGAAAAAACCTTTATATTCAAGCCGTTAGCCCCCCTCCTCCCAGCCACTGCTTATCGCGTTGAGTTCAAAGAAGGGGTTCGAGATCGGGGAGGACGCCTCCTTGCTGGGCGCCACTCCTTTGTCTTCCAAACTCAACCTCTTTCTTTCGTAGATGCTCGGCAAATCGACTTTTCAGAAGATGGAATTGCCACAGTTGAACTCTCTTTTTCCCTACCTGTCTCCCCTATACGAATCAGGGGGTTTGTTACATTACAGGACCAGTACGGGCGAAATATTCCTTACTCAGTCGCCGGCGAACATCCTTCCACATCCATAACTCTCACCACCGACTATATTTCCGGTGAAAAACTGAAGTTTTCTATTGCCGCCGGGTTAACGAGTGAACGTGGTCCTTTAGGCCTTGAAAAAGCCATAGTGCACGAAATTCCTCTCTCTGCTACGTTATCCATCCGAAGTTCATGGGCATATCAACAGAGTCCTCAGCAGGGTGTCATTATGTTCCAAACAACAACTCCCGTTCATATGGGAACGATAAAAAATTTCATCTCTCTGGAACCCCATATTCCTTTCAGCATCAACCCTGAATATAGCGGGTTTTCTATCGCTGGCCCATTTCTTCCCAGACAACGGTACAGTGTGACCATAAAAAAGGGACTTCCCGCCCGAAGTTCTTCTGGAGGGAAGCTCACTGAAGACTTCACAAAGGCTTTTATTTTTCCAGATCTCGAACCTTCTGTTTCCTTCCCTACCGCAGGAATGTTTCTATCCCCGGCGGGGGATCTTCGAATACCTGTAGAAGCTGTGAATATGGAGGAAATAGAGATTGCCCTATGGCGTCTCTATGAAAATAACATCTCTTATTCCGTAATCTCTGGAACTGACTCTATTCCTCGGGAACTATCCCGATTAATCATTCAGAAAAAGGCTGAAATAAAAGGAAGGCCAAATGCCACAGAACGACGAGCATTAGATCTTCGTTCTTTAGCTGAAGGGCAAAAAGGCGTATTTCTTCTTACAGCTAAGAGTACGGATCCCAATGCCTGGCAAGAAGCTCAACAGATTGTAACTGTTACTGACATAGGTATCGTAACTCGCCTCTACAACGAAGGGATTATGGTTTGGGCCAACTCTATTCGTGATCTGAAGCCTATTTCGAGGGGCACTGTGAAAATATACTCTCGAAGCAATCAACTTATAGCTGAAGGGAAAACTGGCCGAGACGGAATTTTTATGCTCCATCGTACAGACTCTTGGAATGACAGTCTTCGTCCCTTTTTGGTTACTGTAGAAAAAGATAGCGATCTCTCTTTCCTCCGCATAGATCGAAATGTTTTGGCAGATAACGGATTTGATATTGGAGGGCGCCCATACCTTCGTAAAGGATATGAGGCCTTTTGTTTCGCCCCTCGAAACCTTTTCAGGCCAGGAGAAGAAGCGACCTTTAAAGCTATTCTTCGTAATGGCGACCGTGAAGCTCCGAAACCATTTCCTGTCCTTGTAGCCATACGTTCAGCAGAAGGGAAAGAAGTGGCAAAATCTACAGTAGAGCTTTCAGAAAACGGGACGTTGCTCTTCTCATGTCGTCTCCCGGAAGCTACGCCTACAGGAACATATCAGTTCTCCGTATTCCTCCCTGGCGATGAAAAAAAGCCTCTGGGACAAATGTTTTTTTATATACAAGAGTTTGCTCCACCTCGCCTTGAAGTCTCTGTAGAAGGAGATGCGAAAAAAATTGTTCCTGGCGATACGACAAAAATATCCCTTACATCAAAATACCTCTTCGGCGCCCCAGCCTCCGATCTCCCGTGGGAGGCTGAAGTACGAACTATTGCAGTCCCCTTCTCCCATCCTCAGTGGGGAGCTTATGTCTTCGGTGATGGAGAAAAAACCGCTGACGAGTTTACTGATTTTCTTGGTCAAGGAGCCCTCGACAGCAATGGGAAAGGGGAGATCTCTTACTCTTTGAGAGAAGGACTTCAAGCCCCGTCTCTTTTAAACTTTCTCTTCACTGCTAAAGTCAGAGAAGAGGGTGGAAGATGGGTTCCTCATACTCTTACAATCCCTTGTTATCCTACCCCCTATATGATAGGCGTCGAAAAAGCAAAGGGGATGCCGGAACCGGGGAAACCCTTCGAGCTTCGGGTAGCTGCCGTTACGCCGGAAGGAGAAGCCGCTCCTATAGAGACAATAACAGCCTCCGTTTCAAAAATTATGAAACATTACACCCTTAAACGGTATGGCGATCAGACACGGATGGAAGAACAGGAAGAGCTTGGAACTCCTGAAGAAAAAATTCTCCCATTGGTGAAAGGCGTGGGCACTTTTACATTTACGCCACAGGATTCTGGAGAATATCTCGTGCGATTTGAGGAGAAAGAGAGCGGAAGCTCAGCCTCTACACGTATCGAAGCATGGTATCCCTTTGGAGAAGGAAAAGGTTCACCTCTTATAGATAGGATTCTGCTCTCTACCGACAAGGATAAGTACGTTCCTGGCGAAACCGCCACAATCCAGATCCGTTCTCCCTTCAAGGGAACATTGCTTTTTACCGTAGAAACAGACAAACAGCTTTCCCGGAAAATCGTGGAGCTTGAGTCGGGAGAAATCACTATTCCCGTGAAAGTTACGGAAGAAATGGTCCCCAACGCCTATTGCACTGCCTGGATTCTGCGCCCTGTGGCTGAAACAGGTGATGAGACATGGGGATCCCACCGGGCTCTGGGTTCTGTTCCCCTTATTGTAGACGGGCCAGAAAACCATTTATCCATTACCGTAGAGGGACCCGAAGAATCAGAACCTGGCTCAGAGGTCTCTTTTACCCTCAGCCTTACCGACTATCGTGGGAAACCCATACAGGGAGACATAGCCGTCGCCCTTGTAGACGAAGGGATTTTAGGCCTTTCTGGGTATAAAACTCCGGCACCTGAAGAATTTTTCCTCGGGAAAAGGGAGCTATCTATCTTTACAAATGACATGTACGACCTGCTCATGCCTTTGGAGTCACGGGAAACGCCGCTTCTCCACCCAGCAGGTGGCGGAAGCGCTGAGGCCATGTATGCCGCTATGGGAGGTCTCTTATCTCCCCTCCTCACTGGACGTTCTCTTGAGATTCTCTCTCTCTTTGAGGGGAAAATCAGTACTGACGGGAACGGCAAGGCTGTTGTGACCTTCAAATTGCCTGAATTTAGCGGGAAGGGACGTCTCATGGCTGTAGCCACGGGAGGAGCAGCTTTTGGCTCCATCTCCCGCCCTCTTACGATCCAGAGAGACGTGGTTTTAGAACCCTCTCTGCCGAAAGCTGTAGCACCTGGCGATATATTCGAATCGATTTTCTCTGTCTTTTCAAGAAAAGATAAGGAAGAAAAGGTGATCGTTACCATTAAAGATATGAAAGGTGTCACTCTGGAAGGGGCGGAAAAATCTTTTGAGCTTACTATTCCTGCCCAAGGGCGCCTCTCTCGTTCTTTCTCTTTCAAAGCTCTCCCCCAGGCAAGCATAGGAGGGATAACATTTGAAACAAAATGGGGGGATAGGTCATTTATCACCCATCGGGAAATTACCATCAGACCTCCCTATCCCCGTATCAGCATTACGAAAAATGGGATGATAGCTACAGAAGGAAACCATCCTCTGGCTCTTGATCAAACGTGGTTCCCTGGAACGCAAAAAGGGGGGTTGACCCTTTCAGGCCTTCCTACAGCCAATCTTTCCGGAGCCCTTAACTTCCTTCGCTCTTACCCGTGGGGCTGTCTGGAACAAACTGTATCTTCCGCATGGCCTCTTCTTGTTTTGCCAGATCTTGTAAAAAGCACAGATCCAACTCTCGCATCTGACGCCGAGATAAAACAACAGATTGTCGACACCCTTCGCCAACTTTCAGCTCTCCAGCTTTTTGATGGCAGCTTCACCACATGGCGAGGAAACAACGTTCCTGACAGATGGGGAAGTGTCTATGCTGCTCATTTCCTTGTAGAAGCAACAAGGCAAGGTCTTCTCGTTCCTGAGAATATGGTAGGGGGAGCCCTCTCATATTTGCGGCAGATCCTTGCTTTAAGCGACGAGGAAGGAGCAGAAGGCTTCTCTACGCGAGCATACGCTGCCTTTGTTCTTTCTCTCTACGGGGAACCACCCTTAGGGTGGATGGATCATCTCCAGAGCTTTCGAGATAAAATGACATTATCTGGACGGATCCTTCTTGCTGGAGCATACGCCCTCTACCAGAAAAATACGGATCCTCTCAAGAGCCTTGGGGGTATCCTTCCAACTATGGAAAAAGAAGGAACTATGGGAGCTACACTAGAAAGCCCCTGGCGAAATAAGGCGTTCCTGCTCCTCATATGGGACCTTGTCGATCCCCTTGCTCCTGAAACAACAACGCTAGCCGCCGAATTCATGGCTCAGGTTGAAAAAAATGGATGGGACACCACCCAAGAGAATGGCTTGGCTCTGTTAGCATTGGGGCGGTATCTGGAAGGGACTCAAACAATTCAAAAAGGCCCCTTTACAGCTAGCGTTATTCTTCCAAATGGGAACGTAGGAGCTACGATCAATCAAGAGACTCGAGCCTCCCTCAATCTCGATACCGTAGAAGGGAAAGAACTCACCCTTCGCCTCGAAGGGACGGGGCAAGTCTACTACGGCATGGTTCTTTCAGGAGTACCCGAAAAAGCCGTGGAGAGCTACGACCATGGCATTCAAGTGAGACGAACCTACACGAACAGGCAAGGAGTCAAGCTTGAAAAGAATGTGGCAGTCCAACATGGAGACAAGATAACCGTCACCCTACAGATTATTCCTGCTGGTCCAGTTTCCATGCTGGTCCTAAGCGATATTTTGCCTGGCGGGCTGGAAATTGAATCAACTGGAGATGGAGCGAAAGAGGCCCTCGATACTGTTAATATCCGGAAAGAACAACGGGATGACCGGCTTATACTCTTTGTTTCCGGCCTTAAAGAACCCCTGGAATATACATACACCGTCCGAGCCGTTTCTCGCGGATCTTTCGTCATTCCCCCTGTCACTGTGGAAGACATGTATAATCCAGGAATAAAGAGCCTTTACGGCGGAGGATCGTTACAGGTTCAATAAAGAATGGAGCAGAAAAAGAAGCTACGATCCTATATTTTAAAAGATAAAAGAATAAAAGGATTGGCCCTTGGAGCCCTCTTTATTTTTCTCCTATGGGCCTTTCCCTTCTTTGTTCCCCTCGACATGAAGGCAATTCGCCAGTGGCCAATATCCCGGGTGGCACTCGACAGATACCATCAGCCTTTTTTTGTAGAACTCTCCTCAAACTCGGAATGGTGCATTCCTGTGTCTCTTCAAGAGATGGGGCCATGGGTTCCTAAAATTGCTGTTGCTATTGAAGATCGCAAATTCTGGTCTCATCATGGAGTCAACCTTTTCGCCATAGGCCGTGCTGCTATTCAGAACATGAGAACAGGCAAAATTGTCTCTGGGGCCTCCACTATCTCAAGTCAAGTCATTCGTCTCACATATCCACGCCCCAGAAAGGTATCCGTTAAAATTGCAGAGTTTCTCCAAGCCATGAAGTTAGAACGTCTTACATCGAAAGAAAACATCCTCGAGATCTATCTCAACAAGGCTCCTTTCGGAAGCAATATTCGCGGCATAGAGGCTGCCAGCCGCATTTGGTATGGGAAACCAGCATCTACCCTATCTTCTGGAGAAGCGGCTCTTCTTATAGGCATGCTGCGAGGTCCCTCTCTCTATCGTCCAGACAGAAACCCAGAGAAAGCTCGCGGCCTTCGGAACCATATTCTCTCTTCACTGAGAGACCAGGGAATTCTCTCGCCAGAAGAAGCAAAAATCGCTATGGAGGCTCCCGTCCCTTCTCTCACCAAGGAAATGCCGACCATGGCCTTCCACTTCGCCAACCAGGCGTTGAATCTCTCAGAGAAGCCAGTAGTATCTACCACTTTAGATAGAGCCTTTCAATATCGAGTGGAACAAATTCTACATCGCACCCTTAACGGACAGCCCTCATCCATTACAGGATCTGCTCTTGTGATTCACAACTCCACAGGAGAGATCCGAGCATACGTAGGGAATGGGCGCTTAGGATCGGGAACCGCCGGAAGCTGGGTCGATTGTTGCCAGACCCTTCGCTCTCCAGGATCGGCGCTGAAACCCTTTGCCTATATTGAGGCCTTTAGTCGCGGACTCCTTACCCCTGCTTCCCTTCTCGCCGACACTCCCTTTTCCTTCGGAGGTCATTCTCCTCGAAACTTTGATCTCAAATACAGAGGCCCTGTAAGCGCCAGACAAGCCCTCGCCAATTCTTTAAATGCACCGGCAGTACGAGTTCTCCGCATGGTAGGAGGGGAACCCCTTTTACAATCTCTTCGGTCGGCAGGGTTCTCATCTCTAAAGAAAGATGCCTCATATTACGGAGACTCCTTAATTCTCGGTGGATGTGAAGTGTCTGTTATGGAAATGGCCTTGGCCTACGAAACTCTCGCTAATTTAGGAAGACAGCATCCCCTTCGTCTCCTTAGTGACAGCCCATTCTATGAAAAAAAGATATACGATGAGCCCAGTTCATTTCTCATAGCAGACATTTTAAAAGACAGCCAAAGGCTCCTCCCCATGCGCCGTGAAGCGTTACTTCATCTCAAAAAGCAGGTGGCTTTCAAAACAGGGACATCTTACGGCTTTCGTGACGCATGGACAGCCGCCTATACACCAGAATATACTGTCGTAGTCTGGTTTGGGGATCCGGAAGGATTTCCAAATGCCAACCTGGTAGGTTTGAACCTTGCGACTCCCGTCGCTCTCGAAATACTTTTTTCCACACCTGAAACTGAATCTTCGTGGTATCCAGTTCCCGGAGGACTGGCATTACGATCCGTGTGCGCCCTCTCAGGGCTGCCTCCTTCCGAAAGCTGCCCCGTGGTTAAAAAAGACTGGCACATTCCCGGCGTTTCCCGAAGCAATCGATGCCCTATTCATCAAATGCGGCAAGGGCAGCCTGTCCTTATATGGCCCCCAGAGCTGGCCATGATGAATCCGTCTCTTCCGATAGCCCCTGAAGAGGAGACTATCGTCATTACCTCCCCTCTAGCGGAAACCCGTTTCCTCCTTACTCCAGAAGGAGGGAGGCAGAAAATAGCCTTACGTCATGAAGGAACAAAGGGGAGGGTCTTTTGGTATGTTGATGGAGAATACTACGGGGAAACAAAAGCCCCGGAGCTCCTCTTTTGGGAGTTATCTCCAGGGCATCATTCCTTCGCCGTTATGAACGAAAAGGGTCAAAATGATCGCGTAGACATAGAGGTGCTTACCGTAACTCCGTCTCGCCAAGCTCTTCCTTCTTTGGAAACCTTAGAGCTTTATTGACGCACCTTGACGCCCTAACATCTGATTCTTTAGTGTGCTCTCTTCGGCATTGTTGACAAACCTAGACAAACCTAAGCGTTCAGGCGCTTGGATGACGGGGTCTCTGCCTCCTAACGTTTCGGCGTTATTGACAGGCCTCAGCCCCTTGGGTTAAAGAAAGATTCATCGGCAAGAGCCTGAAAAAGCTCTCTCTCCCGAGGAGTTAACTTTTTAGGAACAACAATTTCAATAACCACATAGAGATCGCCAGGAGCCGTTCCTTTTCTACGGGGTAGCCCTTTCCCTCTTAAACGCAGTCGCTGCCCACTCTGCGTTCCAGCAGGGAGCTTCATGCTCACCACGCCATCCAGTGTCGCCACCGGTATAGTAGCACCAAGGGCCGCCTCCCATGGAGAGACTCGCACCACCGTGGTCAAGTCATATTGATTCACGTCAAACCGAGGGTCTTTCCGGATGCGGACGGTAATGAAAAGGTCCCCTGCCGGAGATCCCCCTACACCGGGACTTCCCTTCCCTGCAATCCGAATGCGGCTTCCATCAGTAATTCCTTTCGGGAAATTCACTGTCAGCCTCTGCCAGCGAGGAATCCTCCTCCCATCCCGGGAAACATCGTACCCCTCTAGAGAAATAGTTTTAGATTCGCCACGCAAAATTTCTTCCAAGGAGAGCTCAAGCTGTACCTCCACATCTTCTCCCTTACGGCGACGAGGTGTTCTGGAAAAGAAAAAATCCTCCGCTCCCATAGAACCATTCTCGCCGAAACCACCAAAAATAGTTCGGAAAAAGTCGCTAAAATCTCCTAGATTCTCGCCAAAATCCATGCGGAAGGTCCCACTATTCCCCCACTCTGGCGGCGGTGTAAAACTTTGCCCTTCCTGCCACTGGCTTCCAAGAGCATCATATCTCTGGCGCTTGTCGGGATCTTTAAGAACCTCATAAGCCTCATTAATTTCTTTATAACGTTCTTCGCTCCCAGGAGCTTTATTTACATCTGGATGATATTTCTTAGCGAGATTGCGATACGCTTTCCGTATTTCATCCTGAGATGCATTTCGTGCCACTCCAAGAATGGCATAATAATCTTTATATGCTATAGCCATAGCATCGCCACCTCTCTTTGACCTTTCCTAACCAATTATTATACAATTCTTTTGGAACTCTTCAACTCTCCCTTTTGTGGAGTATATAATTCAAAGAGGAACAAATGCAATAAAAAGGGGGCGGCTGATAGTGAAAATGCAGATGGTACGCATCCATCTCTCAAACGGTACGGTGGAACCTTTTACAGTGGACGAAGGGCTGGCACGGAAATATATTGGCGGTTCCGGTCTTGGTACCTATTTCCTCTTCAAATATTCCCAAGCTGGAGCTGATCCACTCGGCGCTGACAATCCCCTTATCTTCATGAACGGCCCTTTCCAAGGCACTGGTATTCCCACATCAGGGCGACATGAGATTCTCTCAAAATCACCTCTTACCGAAGCCTTTGGTGAGTCAGACGCTGGAGGCAGTTTTGGTTTCCATCTCCTCAAAAGCGGTTACTACGGCATTATTATTCTCGGGAAATCAGAACATCCTGTTTATATTGCAATCCGAAACGGGGAGGTGTCTATAAAGGACGGACAACACCTGTGGGGAAAAGACACCTTTGAAACGCAGGCTCTTCTGGAAAAGGAGATGGGGGGACCTTGCGGCGTAGCCTGCATTGGGCAGGCAGGGGAACGCGGCGCTCTTATAGCCAACATTATGCACGATGGCTCACATGCAAGGGCTGCAGGCCGATGTGGCCTCGGTGCTGTAATGGGGAGTAAGAACCTAAAGGCCATTGTAGCCACAGGAAGATACCGCCCTTCTCTCTTCGACGAGGAAACCGTTCACAAGCTATCGAAAGAAAAATATAAACTTTTCGCAGAAAAACTGGCAGGAATGACGCGATTTGGTACGCCTGGAGGCGTTGCACTTGCCGAAGAATATGGCGATCTCCCTCTCAAAAACTGGCAGGAAGGTTCGTGGAAACCTGAAGTTTCTTCACTCACAGGAGAAACCATGGCAGAAACAATTCTCTCGGGAAACTATGGCTGTATGGCATGTCCTATTCGGTGCGGCAGAGAAGTAACCTTCGACAATATTGATGGAGCCGGGCCTGAATACGAAACAATCGGCATGTTAGGCAGCAACTGCCTCATTAATAACTTAAAAGATGTTGCCAGAGCAGCAGATATATGCAATCGCTACGGCCTCGATACGATCTCTACAGGAGCAGCTATAGCCTTTGCAATGGAACTCTATGAACGGGAAATCATTACTGAACAGGAAATTGGCTTCCCCTTGGTATGGGGTGATGGGAAGGCCATGATACGAATGGTAGAAGCTATTGGCAAACGAGAAGGATTTGGAGCTCTCCTCGGCCTTGGGACTCGCAAAGCTGCGGAAAAAATAGGTCGTGGCGCAGGAACCTATGCTATTCACGTAAAAGGACTTGATCTTCCGGCTCACGACCCTCGATGCTATAAGAGCCTTGCCACAGGCTATGCCACATCTCCTCGCGGAGCTTGCCATCTTTCGGGGTATTCCTACGCATGTGAACGAAACGCCATCTATCCCGATTTTGGCATAACAGAGGTTCTCGACCGAAGCATTGATGAAGGGAAAGGGGCTCTGAATATCGTATTCCAAAACTATATGTGCATTCTCGATTCCCTGAAAATATGCAAATTCCCCTTTTTAGCAGCCCTCTCAGTGCAGGATATTCTTACATGGATCCGAGGAGTTACTGGATGGGATATGTCTCGACAGGAGCTTGAGGAATGTGGAGAGCGCATCTTCACCCTTAAGAGGCTTTTCAACGGAGGATGTGGATTAACCAAAGACAACGACACTCTTCCTTCACGTATTCTAAAGGAACCCCGTGGCAGCGGCGGTGCAGCCTTCACTCTCCCAAACCTGAAGCATCAATTAGATGAATATTACGAACGTAGAGGATGGTCCGCAAATGGACTTCCAACTGAAGAACAACTCAAGAAACTGGGTTTGGAAGAGTTTTCGTCGTGGCTTCACGCTATGCCTTGAAAAGCATCTTAACGATTTTTTCCAGATGGGTGAGATCTGAGAAAAATTTCACTCATCTGGAACAAATATATTGAGTTAACCGTAGCGACGTTGCGTCAACCTGCAATATGTTTTCTTGACACCCCCCTCTTCTACGGGCTTCATTTCTCTCTATCTACGAAACTGCACAGAAACAATCTTTAACGTGGTCGTCAATAATACCTACAGCTTGCAAATAAGAATAACAAATAACAGGCCCGACAAAAGTAAATCCTCGCTTCTTCAAAGCCCGGCTGACCTTCTCGGAAAGGGGGCTCTGAGCGGGAACCATTTCCATTCTCTCCCATCGGTTCACTACAGGCGATCCGTGAACAAAATCCCAGAGGAAAGAAGCGAAGGAACCATACTCCTTCTCAACATCCAAAAAACAACGGGCATTATTCACAGCAGAAGCAATCTTTAATCGGTTACGGATAATGGAAGGGTTCTTACATAAATCAACTATCTTCTCTTCGCCGAATCGAGCCACTTTTTCAGGATCAAAACCCTCAAAAGCTTCTCTATACCCTTCTCGTTTCTTCAAAATAGTAAGCCAGTTCAAACCAGCTTGGGCCCCCTCTAAAACGAGAAACTCGAAAAGAGTGACGTCACAAAAAACCGGTTTTCCCCACTCATTGTCATGATAGTCTATAAGAAGGGGATCCCCCTCAGCCCACTGACAACGATGTTTTTGAATCTTCATAGCTCCAATGTCTCCATACTTAAATTTGTAAGATCCACGCATGTAAGAGTTCCCCAGGCCACAGGGCCACAGCCAGAAAGGTAGGTAAGTGCTTCTGACGCCTCCATAGCACCTATGACAAAGGGAGTACAGCTCGGAGTTCCAGCCACAACCTCCATCCCCTGATCCGGAAGTTTCCCCTCGAAAAGATCAAAATGGGTACGCTCCCACGGAAGGAATCGTCCTACTTGCCCAACCATCCCTCCAATAGCCCCATGAATAACGGGAATCCGCCCTGCCTCACATCCGCTATACAGAATTTTCCTCGCCCAATTACTGTCTAAAGCATCAAGAGCTATATTTTGTCCGTCCAGAAGTTCTTCGCAATTCTGTTCTGTAAGCATAGAAGTCACTACACGGACGTCAACGCTCCCATTCACTTCCAATGCTCGCAGTTGAGCCACCTGGGCTTTGTTCGCGCCAAGATTTTTTTCCATTGCAAGAAGTTGCCGATTTAAATTACTTGGAACAAAAGAATCACCGTCTACTACTGTTAACCTTCCCACGCCAGCTCGAGCGAGCACCTCTATAATAACTCCGCCTAACCCTCCACAGCCTGCCACGAGGGCGCGGGAGCGAGCCAAACGAAGCTGGCCCTCTACTCCCCATGTCCCTATATTTCTCTCATATCGTTCAGGGATCAGGTTCTGCTCCAACAAAGAAATCTCCACTTCTCGGCGGGAAATTCCTTCTCGTCGACTTCGACTCTCAATCTCGGCCAGGGAAACAACTCCCATTACTTTCTTCCTTAATGATGGTGAGAATGTTCTTCCACCAACTCGTCGTGACTCTTCTCTTCCCATGGCTCCAGTCCCTGACGATGGCGATAATCATTAATAGCAGCGTGGATTGCCTCCTCGGCCAGTACTGAACAGTGCATTTTTATTGGAGGAAGCCCATCAAGAGCTTCGGCTACAGCACTATTGGTAAGATCCCACGCTTCTTTTACGCTCTTCCCTTTCACCAGTTCAGTCGCCATACTTGACGAGGCTATGGCTGAGGCACATCCAAAGGTTTTAAATTTAATATCCGTTATATGGTCATCCTCAACTCTTATATATATTTTCATAATGTCACCACATTTAGGATTCCCAGCCTCGCCAACACCATCTGCGTCTACAATCTCTCCCACATTCCGAGGGTTCTGGAAGTGATCCATCACTTTATCGCTATATAGCATGGCACTAGCTCCTTTCCTGAGCTTTTATAAAATCTTCCCATAATGGAGACATATTCCTTCGTCTTTCCACAATACCTGAAAGTTTCTCCACTACATAATGGACGTCTTCATCTGTTGTGGATTCTCCAAGAGTTAACCGAAGAGACCCATGGGCCATCTCGTGAGAAAGCCCTATAGCCATAAGCACATGGGAAGGGTCCAGAGAACCTGAAGAACAAGCACTTCCTGTGGAGGCAGATATGCCGAACATATCGAGATCCATGAGCATAGTCTCCCCCTCAATGCCAATAAGGCTCACATTCACGTTATTTGGAAGCCGCGTATCTCCAAGAGCTCCATTGACTCTTGCATAGGGAATGCGCTTCATAATTTCATCTATGAGCTTATTTCGCAACGCTGAAAGTCTCTTCTGTTCTGCGACCATTTTCTTCCCGGCTCGTTCGATAGCTACACCCAAACCAACAATTCCTGCAACATTCTCTGTCGTTGCCCGTCGGCCTTTCTCTTGGCCGCCTCCATGGATAAAGTTATCGAGCTTCACGCCTTTCCTTAAAAACATTACACCGGTTCCCTTCGGCCCATAAAACTTGTGTGCTGAAAGAGAGAGCATATCAATATTCATGGCCTTCACATCGATAGGGACATGGGCCACAGCCTGTACGGCATCGGTGTGGAACAAAACGCCGCGCTCTCTACACAGTTTTCCTATCTTTTCTATAGGCTGGATCGTTCCTATCTCGTTGTTAGCGAACATAACTGAAACGAGAATTGTTCCATCAGTTATAGCTTTCGCCACATCCTCAACGGAGACACGCCCTTCCTCGTCTACGTCCAGATATGTAATATCGTAGCCTAAACGTGCGAGGTACTCTGCCGAATGGAGAATGGCATGATGTTCAATTTTCGTAGTGATAATATGATTTCCCTTGTTTCTATATGTAAAAGCCGCTCCCTTCAACGCCCAGTTATCAGATTCTGTTCCGCCGCTTGTAAAGAAAATCTCTGCCGGGGAAGCATTGAGAACACGAGCTACTTTCTCTCTTGCCTCTTCAATGGCCTTTTTGTTTTGCTGGCCTAACGTATAAAGAGAAGAAGGGTTCCCAAAAGATTCTGTAAAGTAAGGGGCCATGGCATGGAATACATCTGGAGCAACTGGTGTTGTTGCGGCGTGATCCATATATACCTGTCGACTCATCTTCTGATCCTGCCTTTCTCACTCTATTTCCGCGGGTGTATCTTCCGCAATTAAATCTCGTAATGTCGTTGATTCTAATACCTCATCAATACTGTTGCGCAACCGTACCCACAGGTTTCGCGCCGGGCAGCTATCCTCATTAAGGCACTCACTTCCTTCAAGGCAATCTGCCAAGTAGATGGGGCCCTCCAGCACTTCTACAACTGCAGCCACTGTTATCTTCTCTGGAGATTGGCTCAGGAGATAGCCTCCCTGCGGGCCTCGGATACTCTCCACCAGCCCCTGTCTTCGCAGCTTCAGAAAAAGCTGCTCCAGATATCGCTCGGAAATATGTTCTTTTGCAGCTATCTCCGTAATACTTACCGGCTCCTGTTTATTATATTGCCGAGCAAGCTCTAACATGGCCCGAAGACCATACCTTGTTTTTGTAGACAGTTTCACGGGGCTGTTCACCTTCTTTCTTCGAGAACTTTACTGCGCAACTATTCATACTATACCCTACCATATTTGTCAAGAATATATTGATGGGATTTGCAAACTCTATCTCGAAAATAGATAATACGTATAGGGAAAGGAGGGGAGCAACAAATGATACTTCGAGTACATGCTTTTCTTATGTACGCTACTGGTCAAAAAGAATTTAACATCCCGGCGCCTCCCACTGTAAAAGATCTTCTGAAAGATCTCTCGGAAAAATACGGAGAGAAATTTGACAAGTGGATTTGGTCTGGCAACGACATGCCAAAAAAGCTTTTAATGGGCACCATCATTATGGTGAATGGGAAACACATCGTCCATTTACAAGGGCTGGACACCCCTCTGAACGACAGTGACACTGTTAATATTTTCCCACCTGTCGGGGGAGGGTAAAAGGAAGCTTATGCATTAGCTGGCTAGTGACACGAGGCCACTCTACTTTGCCGATGATTTGTGCTAGCAAACTGTTAAGCCAGACAGGGGAAATAATATATATTTGCTCAATAAAAAAGCAGGGGCTTTTTACAATGGGAAGCCCCTGCTTTTACGCAACCTACATCTAATATATCTTCTTACGTATACGGACTTCTCTTCTCCTTTACAGAAGACCTCTTTTCCGTCCAGTGCCGAGATAGGCACCCCGAATATCCGGGTTATTCAAAAGCTCGGGAGAAGTTCCTGCCAAAATAAGCCCTCCTGTCTGAAGCACGTAGCCTCGATCAGATAAAAGAAGGGCCTGTCGGGCATTCTGCTCCACAAGAAGAATTGTTACTCCTTCAGAGTTAATTCTTTTCAGCTCCTTAAAAATGTCTTTTATGATAATAGGCGCCAACCCCAGCGACGGCTCATCGAGGAGAAGAAGCCTCGGACGAGACATGAGAGCCCGGCCAATAGACAGCATTTGCTGTTCGCCTCCGGAAAGAGTACCCGCATATTGGCTCTTTCGCTCTTCCAGCCTAGGGAAGAGCGAGAAAACCCACTCTAAATCCTCCCGAATCTGTCCCCTGTCCCGCCTTGGGAAAGCTCCCATCATCAGGTTCTCATAGACTGTAAGAGAAACAAACACTCGCCGCCCTTCAGGAACAAGGGACACTCCCTGTTTCACTACATCATAACTTCGACGAGCCAAAGGACCTCCATCAAAAAGGATTTCGCCTCCCTCTCTCGGAACCTCCGCCATGAGAGCATTCATCAAAGTGGACTTCCCTGCACCATTAGCTCCAATAACACATACAATTTCCCCTTCATTTACATAAAGAGACACTCCCCGTAATGCCCGAATCGCCCCATAGCTTACCTGCAAATTATGGACATTGAGGAGAGGACACTGCTGAGGCTCAGTCATGATGATTTTCCTCCTCCCCAAGATACGCTTTAAGCACTTCCGGATCGTTCTGAATATCTTCAGGGGACCCTTCCGCAATTTTAGCCCCGAAATTCATACAAATAATATGAGGACACACTTCCATAACCAGATCCATATGATGCTCTATAACGAGAATAGCCAGAGGAAAATCTTTATGAATCTCTCGAATCAGCTCATTAAGAGCCAGCACTTCTTCGGGATTCATTCCCGCGGCTGGTTCATCTAAAAGTAACAGTCGCGGATTCAAAGCCAGGGCTCTGGCTATCTCAAGTCGCCGTTGATAACCATAGGGAAGAGTACCTGCAGGTTGTAATGCCCGATCGGCAAGCCCCACCCTCTGCAGAAGCTCCATGCTCATATCACGGATACTCCGTTCTTTTTCCCTCCATCGTCCCATATGGGTTACCGCCTCAGCGAAAGAATAGGGTTCTTGGCACTGAGCTGCGGTCATCACATTCTCAAGAGCAGAGGAACGAGGGAAAAGACGCAGATTCTGGAAGGTCCTCGCTATGTCTCTTTGAATAATCTCGTACGTTTTAAGGGATGTAATATCTTCCCCCTCAAAAAGAATGCGACCAGAATCAGGGGCATATACACCGGTAATGATGTTGAAGATTGTGGTTTTTCCTGCTCCGTTAGGACCGATCAACCCCACTACGTCACGTTCACCCATCATAAAGCTCATATTCTGAACAGCCTGAACGCCGCCAAAAGATTTGTTGATTCTATCTAACTCAAGGAGTGCCGCCATGGTCTTTCCTCCTGAAAAACTTTCTCGTAAGATCTTCGCCATTAAGCCCTCCCATAATCCCCTCCGGACGAAGCACCATAATAACAACTAACACTGCACCATAAATAAGCATGCGATATTGGGAGATGGGACGAAAGAGTTCCGTAACCAATGTAATGACCACTGTCCCAACAAGGGTGCCAGTCATAGACCCCAAACCACCAAAAACCACGACAGCCGTAAGTTCTGTAGATTTAAGCATATCGAACATAATAGGTTGGATAAAAGAAAGGAATCCAGCCAGCAGGGCACCAGCAACGCCGCAATAAAACGCCGATATAATGAGACTGAGGATTCGTATCTTTGCTGTAGGAAGTCCGAGGAGAGATGCGGCAACGTAATCATCACGACAGGCCTTGAAAGATCGGCCGTATCTACTTTTAATAAAATTAAACATGCATATGGCCATAATGACAAAAAAGGTAAGCGCCACAGGAAGAGTTGTGTAGGGCTCAATGCCAGGATATCCCCGGGCCCCTCGCGTAAGAGACTGCCAATTCTCGAGGATCAAACGAATAGCCTCACCCAAGCCAATGGATGCAATGGCGTAATAATCTCCCATAAGACGCAACGTAGGAACTCCTATGCCGTAAGCCACCAGAACCGCCACCCCTCCACCTAACAGAATAGCCGGGAACCAGTGCAATCCATAATGCACCGTAAGAATGGCAGATGTGTAAGCCCCCAAAGCCATATAGGCAGCGTGCCCTAACGTGAATACGCCAGTAAAACCCGTTAAAAGAGAAACCCCCATAGCCGCAATGCCGTTGATGCAAAGAAGAATAATAATACCTTCAGTATATCCAGACATAGCCCCACCTACACCTTTTCGCCAACCTGTTTACCAAACAACCCCGTAGGACGAATAAGAAGGGTTATAACCAGAAGTGAGAAAACCACCAAATCTCTCATCTGGCTCGATATAAAGCCTGCTGTCAGCATTTCTGCCAACCCGAGGATCAAACTCCCCACCACAGCTCCAGGCAAAGATCCCAGCCCGCCAATGACAGCCGCCACAAAGGCCTTGATTGTAATGGCTCCCAACTGAGGGTAGAGAGTATAACGAACGGAGAGGAATATTCCCCCTATAGCTGCTAAAGCCCCTGCCACAAAAAAGACAATTGACACGAGAAGATTCACATTCACTCCCATGAGCCCGGCAGTACGCAGATCACAAGCTGCTGCCCGTATAGCCAATCCCCATTTGGTTTTTGTAAGGAAAATTTGCAAGCAGCCCAGGGCCACCAATGCCACGACAAAAGAAAGCAGATCGAAAGCACTAGTTGTAGCAATATTGAAAAGATGGACCGGCTGGGTTGGAATAACGGGAGGCAAGGCCCGAAAGCGCCCTCCCGCCACAATGACAAAAATATTTTCAATCACAATGCTCATGCCCATAGAAGCAATTAAAAGATAGAGAGTAACCCGTGTTCGTTCACGAATAGGCTTATAGGCAATACGCTCAGTCACAACTGCCGCAACCCCGGCGCCCAGCAAGGAAATAAAGCCCGCCACCCATATACTGAGCCCTAATGTTTTCAGAGCTCCATAACAAAGATAGCCGCCAATAACAAGGAATCCTCCATGAGCGAAATTTGAGAAAAGGAGAATGGAGTAGACAAGAGAATACCCCACGGCAATGAGAGCATAGACAGAACCAAGGGAAAGACCGTTAATCACTTGCTGCAACAAAGTAGCCATTGATCGTCTCACTCCTTCCTTAAGAAAACGGGGCGGCTCTATAAAAACCGCCCCGTATAGTAGGTAATCTCTTCGTTTTCCTAAGGTTTGATCTTCTTAAAGAACTGCCCTCGTCCGTCTTTCGCGATGAGGACTACGCCATCTTTGTCTTTGGGAGTATTCGTTTCGGGATCGATCGTAATGGTAGCATGATGAAGCACAAGACCAGATGTAGCGGCCAAGGCATCACGAATAGCTTTAGGATCATCCTTCCCCGCCCTGGCAATAGCGTCGGCAAGCCAATAGATAGAATCATAGCCCAAAACACCATTCACAAACTCTTTACATTCATCTTTCCATTTTTCTTTATAGGCCTTGAAGAAGGGCTGCATGGCAGGATCTTCAGGGGCTACATGGTTAATCCAATAGGAGTTTTCCATTGCGGGCCCAGCTATTTCCCACATGAACTCGCCATATCCATCCCCACCAACAAAAATAATGTCTTTTAATCCAAGCTCCCTAGCCTGTTTCATAATAAGAGCCATTTCTTTTCCCATGTTGGGAAGTACCAGCACATCAGCTTTCTTGTCTCGTATCTCCGTGAGTTGGGCTCTAAAATCTACATCCTGTCCTCCACGGAAACCGAGATCAGCTACAACTTTCCCACCATATTCCCCATAGCTTTTCATAAAAAATTCCCGAAGGCCTTGAGAGTAATCATTCCCTACATCATAAAGAATTGCTGCATTCATTCGCTTTAATTCATTCGCTGCAAAATAGGCAATAAGTTTTCCCTGATAGGGGTCAGTAAAACAAATTCGGAAAGAGTACGGACGGACCTTCCCTTTCTCGTCTACCGTCACCAGCGGATTCGTAGAGACAGTACCAATCTGCGGAACTTCATATCTGTTCACAAGAGGAGCCGTTGCAATATTAATACCACTGCCATTTGCTCCTACAATGGCAACAACTTTGTCTTCCTCTATCATGCGCCGCACGGCATTCACGGCATCTTCAGCCCTGGTTCTGAAATCGTACACTACAAGTTCAAGTTTTCTCCCCAAAACGCCTCCTTGAGCGTTGATTTCATCCACTGCCATACGAGCCGTCTTTTCTTCAGTCTGCCCATACGCCGCCCAATCCCCGGTAAGAGCTGCCAAGTAACCAATCTTAATTGGTTTCTCTTCTGCAGCAGCTGGGGCAAGGAGAACCATCCCCAACAGAAGCCCAAGCACAACAAGCCCTACCACTCTCTTCAAACAGATACTGCTTCCTTTCACCACGTACCACCTCCTATAGAAAGTTTGCTGTGAGGTATAATCATTGTACAGAGAAAACAAGTCGTAATGCAATTGAAATTTTCCTAATAGTCTATAAATTATAACATCCAGGAGGGAAAAGGTATGTCTTTTCAATTACCAATTTATATTGAACCAGACTTCCAAAAAGAGCCCTTCTTCTCCGCTCGGGAAGCAACGGTAAAAACAGTAGAGAAAGAAGGCGTGGCTCCTTCCAATTACCACGCTCTTTCTATTTTCCCCGAGTACTTCAAGGTTGGAGGGCAATGGATTCTTGTTTCTGAAAGCAGAATGGACTGCGTCCCCGTTCTTCGTGAGGGCCTTGTTGTGGAGGCTGTAGAGTTTCGCCATCTTCATATTGGAGATATGGTTTTCGTCGGAAGAAATGAAGATGGAAGCGAAGGAATATACGTCCATTCCCACGGTTTCAAGACAACGAACGTGAAGGAAAACCAAGATATTTTCTCCTTTCGTACTGGCCGATCCAGGGAGACTGCCTACTCACGAGATTACGACATGCTTTACGAACTTTTAAGATATGAAAAAGACCATGGTTACATTGTATGGGTTCTAGGTCCAGCTGTAGTTTTCGATCACGACTCGAGAAGCGCCCTGTCGGAACTGATAGAACATGGCTATGCTCATGCCCTCCTGGCTGGCAACGCCCTCGCCACCCACGACCTAGAAGGTGGCATGATGAGAACAGCTCTTGGTCAAAACATTTATACCCAGGCCCAACAACCTCTCGGTCATTACAATCACCTGGATCTTCTCAACACTGCGCGAAATTACGGCTCTTTAGAGAAGCTTATAAGAGAAGAAGATATTCGAGATGGCGTTATTTATTCTGCTCTTAAAAAGGGCGTTCCCATTGTACTTGCTGGATCTATACGGGACGATGGCCCGCTGCCGCCTGTTATCGGGGATGTATACGAGGCTCAAGATGCCATGAGAACACATACCCGCAAAGCTACAACCATGATCGCTCTCGCTACCCAGCTCCATACTATTGCTGCCGGGAACATGACTCCTGCATTCACATGCAAAGAGGGGAAGATCCGCCCTGTATATATCTATTCCGTTGACGTATCAGAATTCGCAGTAAATAAGCTTCGGGATCGGGGAACTCTCTCGGTCACTCCCATCGTGACCAACGTGCAGGACTTTTTGGTTCATCTTCGCAATAATCTTGTTCCCTAGCGCATAAAACGGGAAGAGAGATACATGAGGTTTGAGGGAAATTATTAATTTTAGTTCTCCACTACAAGGGAGACCCATTGCGTTTTATTCAACGTTTGTTTCTTTACAAAGGTCCGGAATTCGCTCCAACGCCTCAACAAAAAGAAGGGGAAGACCGTGAAGAGCGTAGGGAAGGTAGAGCCGCTCTGTAGATTGATGTGCGTCTTTCCCTATAGGTCCCATATTCAGAATTGGGATATGAAGGCATAAAATGTCTTCCGAAGGGAAATAATAGTCTATATTCCAAAGAGGGGTATTTTGAGCCACCCCTTCAAGATCATTTAAATTTCCCTGAAACCCTAAATAACTAAGATCCATAATTCCCTCAAAAATTTCTCGCACTTCCAGGGAGAATCCAATATTCTTTCCCTTTTGGACAAGCTCTTCGCATAAAAGGCGCATCCCCTTCTCCCCGGCAATCTCTTCATTATTGCACCGAGAGGGATAATAAGGAGGCAAAAAACCTATAACAATAAAAGGACCCTTTCTTCCCCATTGACGGGCAAGGGTTTGCATTACCTCTATACCTCGTTGATGAATGTTTTTTCCATCATGAATAGAGAGCGCTATTTCCTTCATAAGAGCTTTAGGGGAAAGGCCTCGTTTTCTGGCAACCTCACAGAGTAGTTCTTCCACCGTTATAACGGCCCCTCGCTCCGGCTCTCCATCAAAAAGAGATGGGGCCAATTTTTTTCCCGACGATTCACGAAGGGCAAGAGCCTGTTGTAACGCTTCTTGCGCTCGTTGTTTCATATAAGCCAACAGTTGCCGAGGAGACTTCGTAACGAGAAGGCTATTGAAAAAAGTGACCGCCATTTCTGGAAGAGTAACAGAATAACCATCTTGTAAATCTGCAAGCTTCAACCCAGCCATTGGGGGGAAAGAAAAACCACGCCATGTATCAGCGCTCTCTTCATCTCCCTCTATAAGTACGGTAAGGCATGACGCCATAAGAGTTGCACTAACCCCCTTAAAATACTCTCCCACATGAGCCTCTCGCCCTACACAAAGAAAAACAGGCATAAGTTTGCCAATCGTTCCCAAATAGAGAGCTCCCTTTTCTTTTGGCTCTCCCACAGAAGGCTCTGTATTCAAACAGGCTATATATTGAAGACCCTTCTCTTCTCTAAAACGACGAAGCCACGGTACAACACTTCGCATGCCGGAAGACATGTTTTCTTCGTCACATACGGCAAGAAACAACAGGTTTGCACCAAGCTCCTCTCTGGCCTGAGCGTACATCTTCATACATGCCATTTCCAATGCCAAGCCATACTTCATATCGGCAATACCACGACCAAAAAGATACTCACCACTCTCTAGATCTCGTCTAACATCGGAAGGCAACATTTCCTTTTGAATTCGAGCCATATACTCTTGGGGCTCAAAAGCCCAAGAAGCAAGTGAGCCAAACCCTTCTGTTCCTACCACATCAAAGTGACCTGTAAGAATAATGGTTTGGCTACACGAAGGGAACGCTTCAAGAAAAGCTCCCACACAAAAGCGCTGCAAAGGGTCATTTTCTACTGGAATCATGACTATATGTTCAGGATGAGATTGGAAGTAGGGTAAAGAAGCTACCCACTCATATATATAATGCCCTACATTGTTTTCTTCTCCCGGCAATGTGGTAACGCTCGGAAAAGAAACTAGCTTTAGGCACAAGGACAGAAGTTCAGGTGGGGACGGAACTAATTGTCCCATGAGTTTTATTCCCTCCTATTATCCCTTTCCCCATGCGTTACTGTCACAGGAAGAGGAGCCGCTGCATCAAGATGAATGTCCATTTGAGGGAAAGCAATGGAAACTTTTTGCGTTTCAAAAAGATCAAGTATTTTATAACGCAGATCGCTTTGCACCTTAAAACGAGCCGTTTGGCGCATGTCCAGCCAAAAATAGAGATCGAACTCAAGAGCACTGGTACCGAAATTTCGGAACACTACATAGGGTTCTGGCATAGAAAGCACATTAGGATGAGACGTTGCTGCCTGAAGAAGAAGCCTCTCTACGTCCTTTACTGGAGAGCCATAAGCCACGCCAACGCTTACAACCCCTCGAAGCAACTGATCGGAAAGATTCCAGTTTATAATTCGATTCTCCAAAAAATATCGATTCGGAACAAGCACGTCTACATTATCAAAAGTACGGATTCTGGTAGAACGTGCCCCTATCTCTTCAACTGTACCGAGAACATCATCAACCTGCACCACATCTCGTAGTCTGAAGGGTTTGCTCATAAAGAGAATCAAACCGCTGATAAGGTTGCTGAAAAAATTTTGAGCGCCAATGCCAAGGCCAAGAACAAGAGCACCACCTAGAAAGGCAAAAGCCGTTAAAGGAATATTTACCATATCTAAAGCCATGAGGACAAAAAGAAAGGTGAGGAAAAAGAAAAGCCCTTTCTGTATCGCCATAGCTGCGGTAGGGTCCATCTCAAATCGTTCAAGAAGACGCTTCGTAAACCACTTGGTCACTTTACGGCTTATAAGCAACCCCAAAAGTACAATAATAACTGCCAGGATCAATTTTTTAATTGTAATGGTATAGCCGTTCCCAGACCATAACTGGAAATTAAGAAACGCCAAAACCCTCTCACGACCTGCTGAAGAAACCTTTTCCGTGAGCGTTACCGACCCTAGTCGGCTGTCTACCTCTTCAAGCAAGCGATTATTGAGCATAGATACCCCTAGTAACCGAGACATATATTGGGTATTAAGTTCTGCCTGTTTTTTTAATCCATCGCTCTCTCTTTTCAGGAACTTCAACACTTGAGAACTTTCATTTTGAGAAGCATAAAGATTATTTACCGATAAAAGCCTCGATTGCAAGGAAATTTGTTTTTTCTGCAATCCAAGCAACAAGCTGTCGAGGTTTTTCTTTCGGACGTTCACATCTACTTGAAGTTTCACGAGCTCTTCCGTAGGAAGTTTTTTCTGCAGTAACCTATATCGAGCTTCCCAAATTTCTCTCGTCTCTTCCTCCCAGAGCCTCGCCTGATCTGTTTGGTCAAGGGCCGTCTGATAGTATGTCTGCCATACTTCTTTTTCCTTTAAGGCAGCCTTATATATATCTTTCTTTTCTCCTTCCGGCGCCGTCTCGAAGTGGGTTTGTGCGTTCACCAGTTCCTCTGTAGCTGTATTAAGGTCTTTCCTCAGCTCATCTGCCTGACGCTGAAGATCTGCTTCTCTCTCTTTTATCTGATCGATCTGCCTGTTCAGATCTGCCTCATCATATTGAAGATTTTGCCCAATCCATTTCAACCCATCAAGCAAATTTTTCTTGTCCATCTCTAAAAGATTAAGGCGGAGGCGGCTTTCTTCCAAGGACTTTTCTCCTGAGGCAAATAGCAAACGATCCCTTTCAAGCTGTAATTCTGCCTGTTGTTTCTCCCACTCGGAAGCCCCCCCATTTTGCAATGCCTCTTCCAAGGCTACGAGACGTTGTTCATCAACCCTTGCCCTATCGCGAAGAGAAGGGAGACTGCCTTCAACAAAACGTTGTCCATAACTTATAGTATCGATTTCCTGGGAAATAGGATCGAGGTGTTCTCTATAGCCCTCATAAAAACTAAGAGAGTAGGGAGGCTTTTTTTCTACGAAAGCAGCCACATCTCTCTTCATATCGCTCTGCCTACGGTCAAAATCAGCCTGCAATTGAGCAATACGATCTGAAAGAGACTGGAAACGCCGATATAGGGTCAACAGCGATTCAAAAAGGCCTAAACGCTCCTGAAATTGGAATGACGAAAGCCCACCTTGTTCCGATGTCAACTGTTTTTCTGAAGCTCGTAAACTATCAATATTCTTTTGTATCTCTTCTACTCGTGCCTGTACCTTCTCTACTGTATACGGAGATTCTTGAGATGTAGACTCTTCTGTGGCGAGCTGTGAAGGGAGCGAAGGGACTTGAGCCATAGCCGCAGACGCTAAGAATAGAAGGGATAGTACACTCAAAAGCATGAAGACATTTGCTGAAAAAAAGGTTTTTCTAAACACTGTACACCACTCCCGAAAGAAAAGGCGAACTCTACTCTAGGAAGAGTTCGCCTAAGGGAGAATTACTCATTCCCCTCGTTTGATCCAAAAAGTTCTTCAATAATATCTGCTACATGTTCCATCTTGGTAATTTTCGTCACATTGGAGCCACAGAAAAATAATCCTTCTTCCCAATTACCGAAGTAGGCATCCATAAGGGCTTGCGCAATGCAGAATGTCTTTTTCTCCGTACGATAACGGCAATGGGTTAGACAGTTAGCAATACACGGTTTTCTCCCTACTTCGCCGTTTAAGTACTTCTCTATGAAGGGAGACCGAATGGCTCGGCCCGGAAGACCTGCTGGACTCTGAATAATCACAACATCATCTTCTGTAGCGTCAATATATGCCTGCTTAAAACGATCTGATGCATCCCCTTCAAAAGTACAGGCGAAACGGGTTCCCATTTGCACGCCACTGGCACCAAGATCAAAAACATGTTCCACATCTTCCCTTGTCCAGATTCCTCCTGCAGCAATAATAGGAATCGGAGCTTTCAGCTCTTTCTCTAAATACTCTACTAACTCTGGTATTACTACATCCAGGGAAAATTCTGGATTCTCTACTTGCTCCATTTTTGTTACCCCAAGGTGTCCTCCTGCGTAAAGAGGCGTTTCCACTACAAAGCCATCAGGAAGACGATGGTACAAACGTTCCCACCGACGGGCCAGAAGACTCGCAGCCTTCGTAGAGCTGACAATAGGAACGAGCGCTACATCGGGGAAATCCTTGGTATAGTCAGGAAGCTTGATGGGCAACCCAGCTCCTGAAATAATAATATTGACTCCGCCCTCGCACGCAGCTCGCACGTGGAGTTCATAGTCAGTAAGGGCCACCATGCAGTTGACAGCGAGAACGCCCGACTCTCCTGTAATCTCTCGAGCTCGTATGAGCCCCTCTTTGACCGCTCTCTGATTAGCCTCAAAATAGTTATGACCGTTGTAATAAGGTTCAGTACAGGCTAACCCTACACTGGCAATCGTGCCGACCCCTCCATAACGCGCCACATGTCCCGCCAAATTCGGGCCGGATATAGCGACGCCCATCCCCCCCTGAACCAGGGGGTAACGCGGCTGATACTTTCCCACTTTTAAAACAGGAATGGAACGGCTCAACAACATCTCTCCTCTTTTAGCATAGATCTTGCCTTTGCTATTTTTAGACAAGCTTGCCTATTCTATCCTAAAAGGGAGACTCGCTTCAACAAAAGAATTCAAAAATAAAGTATCCATAGGCATTTACTTCGTAAGAATCACTTTATATCCACCTTCAAATTCGTCGATGGCAACGTTCCATTTCTGGCTTCGCCCAAAACGAGCCACATTTTCCCGAGATGTTACAGTGTCTACTAATATTTCCACCCGGCCACCAGTCAAATCTTTAAGAACTTTCCGCGTCTCAAGAACTGGCTGGGGACAAGAAAGGCCTCGAGCATCAACAATACGAGATTCGCTCATCTTATTTCCTCCTAATCCAATCTCTCTCGCATCATAAATCCAACGGCGAGACAGAAAATGAAGCCGACTATAACCGAAGATGGACCAAAAGCGCCTGTCCCTCCAGGAGAGCTAGCCAAGTTAAAGTTGTGGCTAAATGCCGCACCAACAAGCATTCCAAGCACAAAAACAGCAGCATCGCCATCACCTTCGCCACTCATAATAAACTGACGGCCAGGGCATCCGCCTGCTAACGTAAAGGCCAGGCCAGATACAACCATCCCCATAAAATTCCAAAGAGCATTGGAATGAGCCACAGGCTGTCCCTCAAAGCCAGGATGAAACTGTCCTAATGCTATATTCGCCACAAAAGCTACGACGATAAAAGCCAAAACTCCGTTAAATAGATGAGCATCTCGCAACATAATAAGATCACGAATAGCTCCTACTGTACAGAAACGGCTCCTCTGCGCCATCCATCCAACAATAAGGCCTACAGCAAGAGCCACCATAAGAGGAGCATGAGCTGCCCCCGGGCCCTTCTCCGAAAAAAAGATAGGGCCAGAACCTTCAGGACCAAAAGTTGGCGCCATAATAAGCAAAACAAGAAGAGCCACAGCTGCTATGGGCATAAACAGGCCTGATGGTTTCGCTGACTCATAAGAACGCCCCAGACTAAAGCCCTTCCACAAGAAAACAATACCAATACCTATGCCCGCAACAAGACCGGCAATGCCAGCAATGGCATTCCAATCTCCTCCGGCTAACCGGAGATACGCTCTCCATGGGCAACCGAGAAAAACTAAAGCCCCTATCATCGCAAACATGCCCAAAAAGAAACGGATCACTGGAGAAGACCCGCTGCGAGGAACATATTCGCGATACGCAAGAGCTGAAATGAAAGAGCCGAGAATAAAGCCGGCTATTTCCGGACGAATATACTGAACTACACCTGCCCGATGAAGCCCTAGAGCACCAGCTATATCTCTGGTAAAACATGCGACACAGATTCCCATGTTGCCCGGATTTCCCCAATGCACCAGAAGAGCGGCAAGAAGCCCAACAACCCCGCCTGTGATGATAGGTCCAATGCGAGACATGAGAAGGGAATTAAGACTTTTCATACAAAGCACCTCTCTCATTAAGAAGATTAAAGCTGCTATTAATATAGCTAACCGGTATTTATTTTATTACTTTTATTAATATTTATTATTACCACTATCGAAGATTTTATGCAACTCGACACTATTATTTTCCGATTCTTTGCTATTATTAATATAGGTTGAAGTTCTGATCCTCACAAAGGAAGGTGAAGACAAGGATATGGCTGAACAACAATTAGTAGTGTTTGCTCTTGGCAGCGAAGAATTTGGCATCGACATCTCACAAGTACGAGAGATCGTCAGGACTCAGGAAATTACGAAAATTCCTCAAGCTTCGAATTTTATTGAAGGGATTGTAAACCTCCGCGGGCAGATTGTTCCTATCGTAGATTTATGCAAGCGTTTTGGAATTGGGAACACAACTGTGGAAGATGACGGACAGCGACGAATTATTGTTGTCAATATGGAATCTCAGATGGTAGGGATTCTCGTAGACGGGGTCAGTGAAATTCTGCGAATCCCAGACGGCGCAGTAGAGACACCTCCCCAAATGATCGCCATGGGAATGAATCGGGAATTTATTACCGGTGTTGCTAAAGTTGAGAAACGCCTGATCATCATTCTCGATCTTAACAAGGTTTTTTCTTTTGAAGAGCAAGCGGAGCTTAGCGAAGTAGAAACCACCGCATAAAAAAAGAGGGGAGCTTGAAATGCACCTCCAAATGCTGGCTTCTTTGTCCAACTTTTGGAGAGCTGAACAGCTCCTCCTCTTTTCCTTTTCTATTTCTATAAAAGGGCAAGTTGTGCCTCTACATGCTTCATGGCTTTCTCGATAAAAGGAAGCAACTCCTTCTCTTTTTGAAGCTGATCTACAATCCAGGAGAGACTTCCCGCTTCTTCAAGCATCTGAAATGTTTGAGGATAATTGATATCGAATACCCAACTCAATTGTAATGCAAGGAAATCTGTTAATGAGTGGACTTTCTTATAAGAGGCTTTCCCAGTAGACACTAAATCCTCCAACAGATCTGGAGAGACTGGCACTTCCTCTTTCAGTCCTGGAGAAAGTTCCTGCACTTTCCCCTCTTTTATACATTGTCGAATTAAGGCTAAGATATCGATCTTATCCGCATCCCTTACAAGTTGACATAGAGTCCGTTCCTCAGGAGACAACGTGTCTGCAATATCCATTTTGTTATGGTAACGGATTCCTTCGAGAAGAATTTTTTTAGTTGAGGGGGAGATTCCAGACCAAGGGAAAGAACGTTCAAGGATGGTTACTCCTGCATCCCCGTGGTCTATAGAGCTTCCATCAGAAAAGGTACCATAGTCTCGATATTGAGGGAATCGCCCTATATCATGGAGCAACCCAAGAACGTCTGCTATGCGAACTGCGTCTCCTTCCCATTCAAGGGCCGTGGCGAGAGAACCACTATTCGCCTCCACTCGATAACTATGTTCCTTTTTCAAAAGAAGCAGATGGGGAAGATCGCCTTCTGGAGTGGCAAAATCCGCAACAAAATCTTCAAACCATTTTCGGGCAAGGATAAGATGCTCTACCTTCATAGGAATATCAACCTTCTTCACGCAGCGAGTATATAGATGGCTATTATACCGTACATATAGAGTAATTAGGCCTGCATTAACAGTCTAATATAATGTAGAATATAGTGTAGATTATAGTATACGTTACATAAATATAGACTCGAAAGGGGAGCTGAACGAATGAAAAAAAGTTACCTCCTTTTTTTGTTAGTTACTCTTTCTATCTTTACTTACAATTATGTTGCCCTGGCTTCGGAAGTTCAACCTCTTTGGCAATTTGAGGCCAGTACTCCTCTTACTGGAACGCCTGCAGCTGCAAACAACACCGTCTACATAGGTGATGAAGGTGGATCTGTCTACGCCCTAGATGGAGAGACAGGAGCTTTGATATGGCAATATCTAGCAGGGACATCTATCAACGGTTCTCCAGCTATAAACGATACCACTCTTTTTGTCGGGGGAACTGACGGAAGAATCTTTGCTCTTAATCGGGGAACAGGAAACTTGCTATGGCAAACTCTGGTCGGGACCGACTTGGGACCAGGCGCTATATGGGGATCTCCTATATACGGTTCTGATCTTCTCTTTGCAGGCAGTGCTGATGGGCGAATATATGCCTTTGACCCTACCACCGGTGCTGTTCTATGGACCTTCGATACTGGCAGGGAGCTCCGTTCCACACCTCTCTACCATGAAGGACTCCTCTACGTGGGAGATCATACAGGGAAATTTCATGCTCTCGACCCCAAAACAGGAAAAAGGCAGTGGGGCGGCGGATCTGGTGGTCCCATTGACACGGCCTCCACAACATGGAAGGGATTTATCTACTTCGGGAGCTGGGATGGTCGTCTTTCCTCAGTAAAAATAAAGGGGATCATTCCCCAGTGGAAGTACAATGCCGGCGCGGCTATTACTACATCAGCCATTCCTGCAGATGGGCGGCTCTTTTTCGGAACTCAAAACGGAGTATTTCACGCTATAGATGCCATCACGGGGCAACGACTCTGGACCTTCGCCCTTGATGGAGCCGTTCATGCAAATCCTGTAGTAGATAATGGGATTGTTTACATTGGAACCGATACGGGGAAAATTATTGCTCTCTCAGCGGGAAATGGGCAAGAAGAATGGACCTATCAGACAGGGCGGGAGATTCTTGCCTCTCCTGTTGTTTATAACGGAATTCTCTATGTTGGCAGCATGGATGGCAAGGTATACGCCTTCAGGATACGTTAATAAAAGTGCACCTCGAAAGTTGGACATCGATTCCAGCATTTGGAGGTGCACTTCGCTTTTTTGAATACGCTCTCTTTCTTTTTCTTTAAAGATTTCGAGCATCTCGAGCCAAAGCTCCAGCTCGATCGGTTTTTTCCCAGGCAGGCAGAGGATCGAGATCGATACGCCCCATATGGCCATAGGCAGCAAGTCGACGATATTGCGGACGGCGCAAGTCCAGGTCTCGAATCATTGCGGCAGGCCTGAAATCGAAATGCCGCTCTACAAGATCTGTCAACACCTCGTCAGAGAGTTTCCCTGTCCCGTACGTATCTACCATAATTGAAACTGGCTCAGCTACTCCAATAGCATAGGCAACCTGAATCAGACATTTTTCAGCCAACCCGGCTGCAACTACGTTCTTCGCTGCGTAGCGAGTCATATAAGCGCCAGAGCGGTCAACTTTCGTCGGGTCTTTACCTGAAAAAGCCCCGCCCCCATGAGGAACCCAACCGCCATAGGTATCTACAATAATCTTGCGCCCAGTAAGACCTGAATCAGCCATAGGGCCACCCTTTACAAAACGACCGGTAGGATTGATAAGAATGCGAGTCTCCGGTTTCAGCAGGTGCTCCGGAATAATAGGGGTGATAACATGCTCTATAATGTCTCCCCGAATTTGAGCTTCTGTTGCTCCTGGATGGTGTTGAACTGACACTATAATTGTATCTGCCATAATGGCATGACCATCAACATACTCAAGAGTAACCTGAGTTTTCCCGTCTGGACGGAGGTAGGGGATGGTTCCGTCTTTTCGAACCTGCGCCACGCGCCGAGCCAAACGATGGGCAAAAGCAATGGGCATGGGCAAGTATTCTTCAGTTTCATTACAGGCATAGCCCACCATCATCCCCTGATCACCAGCTCCTGTTCTGGAGAGCTCTACCTCTCTTGCCTCTTCCTGGCTTCGAGCCTCAAGAGCCGTATTGACGCCCTGAGCTATGTCGGGAGACTGCTCGTCAATGGCAGTAATAACAGCACACGTATCGCCATCAAAACCATATTTAGCTCGAGTGTAACCGATTTCTTTCACTATATCTCTAGTAAGTTTAGGAATATCCACATATGTAGTAGTGCTAATCTCTCCAGCCACTAACACCAATCCTGTCGTTACGAGAGTTTCGCAAGCTACCCGCCCCATGGGATCATCAGCCAGAATTGCATCGAGCACGCCATCAGAAATCTGATCTGCAATCTTGTCTGGATGCCCCTCTGTGACTGATTCCGACGTAATTAAAAATCTTCTGTCTGCCATTTAGCGACCTCCAATTATAAAGATATCAAAAAAGGACCCATTCCAAGAGGAAGGGCCCTTTTAAAACACAAAAAGTAACGCTCATTCCTCTCTTATCATCCAGCCTTTCGGCTGCTGGTATTGGCACCGTACCTTATTATTTCAGGCAGGTTGCCGGGCTTCATCGGGCCAGTCCCTCCACCTCTCGGGATAAGAGATTCATTTATAAAGTTTCACAAAACTAACTTTAGTATTATAAAGGATTTTCCCAAGGTGTCAATAAGTGTTGTTGAGGCTCATGTAGATGGGGCAGAGTTTCGTTCCGTTTACTTAGACCCCATGTGCATGCCATCGATTCTCACACGAGTTTTTTCTATAGCTTCCAATCAATAGCTTTTTGCTGAATTGTCCACAACTTATTATAGAGATCGTCTCTTTCAATTAATTCATTATGGGTTCCCTGTTCAACCACGTTGCTGTTGTCTAGCACTATAATTTTATCTGCATTTTTTACAGTTTTTAAGCGATGAGCAATAACAATAACCGTTCTTCCAGTAATTAATTCTCCTATGGCTTTTTGAACTTCCACTTCGTTCTCTGGATCAAGAGATGCTGTCGCCTCATCAAGCAAAACCACGGGAGCATTCTTGAGAATTGCACGGGCAATAGATACACGTTGCTTTTCTCCTCCTGACAAAGTGCAGCCACCCTCACCTACCATAGTATCGTACCCCTTCGGCAACGCCATAATGGAATCATGGCAACATGCCTTTTTTGACGCTTCAACAACCTCTTCGCCAGTGGCATTACTTTTACCAAAACGGATATTATTGCCTATCGTAGGGAAGCCGGCGGCGCTATTACCCAGGATAAAACTGGTAGCGAGAAACAAAACAATAGGGAAAAGATCTGGAGTATGTCAAAAGCTCGTTTATGACCCAGGCCTTGGTTGCAGGAGTTGACGCAGATGTGGCTAAGGTCAACGCTTCTCTTTTCGAGGCACGAGCGAAGGATCTCCTTGGCCGGTATGGGACCAATCCCAGAGAGTGGTACGACAGGATAGGCCTTCAGATCGATGAGGGGTCGCTTGGAATTGATAGCGACGGCGTTTCGTACAACCAGGACGGGGCCATCAATCTCAACGATAATTTTTATAAGTGGTTCGGCGACTCGAAGGTGGTTGACGAAGAGGGCAAGCCACTCATTGTATATCATACGGGAACGATGGATGATTCTTATGACATTGCTAAATCCAGAAGCTACAATGGTTCTCCTGATTACGAAATCCCTGGAATATATTTAACAGCCGACAAACAGGAAAGCCAAGACTATGGTTCTTCGGGCCAGACAAAAGAGCTTTATGTTTCGATTAAAAACCCATATAACGAAGATACAACAGCCTTACATGACAGGTTAGGTACATGGCGTAAGGTTATGGATTATTTAATTGAACAAGGGTATGACGGAGTTATTGATGATGAATCCGGTGAGATTATTGCTTTTTCTCCTAACCAGATCAAGTCCGTCTACAACGAAGGTACGTGGAGCCCTAATAATACCAATATCTATATGCAAAATCAGGCGGAGACACGACTACGACAGGATATAAAGGCATGGGGAGAGACGGTGGACTCCTTCCTAGCGGGGAAGCAAAAACGAACTGTCCCAATGCATGTGATGACGACGCCTCTAGTATTTCATCTAGTAGGAGCAGAAGTACTGCCCGTCTCCATACGTTGCAGTGTTGTAGAAAAGATTCTACGCACCAAACATAATATTCCTGCTGAAACATTGAAACAGGTCCCTGGGGCATTGGCTGACCCACTTATGATTTTCGATTCGGCAACAGTTTCTGGCAGCCTAGTTGCTATGGTGGAATTAAAAGATCCCGATGGTGCAACTCTCGTGGTGCCTTTACGACTTAACAAGAGACAGGAAGGGTATGAAGTTAACGAGATTTCTAGTGTTTATGGAAGAAAGCTGTATGGTACTCAGAAGCCAAACAACCAGTGGTTTATTAATCAAGTAGAAGAAGGTCGGTTGCGTTACATAGACACAAAAAAAAGCTCCGCCTGGCTCGATGCAGCCGGGCTATGCTTGCCCGGTGAAGGAGCCTCGCGGGGCCTAGAGAGCTATCAACTCTCTAATAAAATTGTAAAGACAAAAGCTGACCTTGTCAAACTAAAACAACAATTCCCATGTAGATGGGCCAACGTTTCGTTCCATCTTTTACTCTTACTGGTTTGTGTATTTGACTTCCCTAAAAACTATTATTAAGCTAAACTTGTTTTATGAAATTTTTAATATATAAGGACATGGTATGAAATGTCTCCATAATTCTTAAAATAGAACGTAATTTTCTTTAAAAAAGAAATTTATCCCACTAAAAACATCCAGCAAAATTTTCTATTTCTTATGATGAGAATTGAGATGTCGAAAGTAAAAGACGCATTCTCAGCGTAACATTTTTTATTTTTCTATAAGGTAGTTTTTCCGCTTGACTTATATTTAAAACGGATTATAATTTTTTTAATTTCTAAGAGAGATGGAAATAATATAAGTCAAGCGGAAAAGATAAGTGACTTTTTTACTTCCTACAAGGGATAGTTTATTTTCTCTTTTTGCAGAGTTCAAAAAATAGTAATCCTTCGTTAAACGAAATCTACTTCTAATCAGGCGAAAGTTGATCAAAAAACACACATGAAGTTCTGAGTTTGTTGTCATTAGATAATCCTAAATACTCAGATTACAACAAAAAGCACGCTTTAATATTAATGTGTCGGTGAAAACAAGAAGCTTGGAGGTTTTGCTAATGAAAATATGCCTTCTTTTTGACATTGCCGAAGGAAACGTCTTACGACTTAAACAACAACATCAGTATCAAATTCAAGCTATGGTATACAACCTTCTCGATAAAGAGTATGCTCGTTTTTTACACAATGAAGGGTTTATTTATGAAGGGAAACGTCATTTTAAATTATTTTGTTTCTCAAAACTTTTTGGGAACGGCCCTATAAAACGAGAAAAAGACTTTTTATATATTCCTTCCCCCGTGAAACTTTCAATAACCTCTCCTGTTAACGCCATTCTTGAACAACTTGCTAATAATGCTCTTTCCCTAGGAGAAATAAGACTAGGAAATAATTTCCTTCAATGTAAAGAAGTAACTGTTGAAAACCCCCAAGCAGAATCAGAAGAGATACTAGTACAAACCCTCTCTCCAATAGTCTGCTACTCTACCCTTAAAAAATATGACGGAAGCGATTTTACTCACTATCACTCTCCTTACGACCAAGAATTCGGAGAACAAATACATGCAAATCTCATAAAAAAATTCACTCTAATAACATCAGAAAAAAGTGAACTAAATCAAACAATAAAAATAGAAAAATTGGGACGGATATGGGAATCGATAAGATTTTTTAGCCCTGAAGACAACAGACCAATCAAGGGGTGGAATGGCAACTTTCGACTTACAGGTTCTCAAGAACTCTTACAAACAGCTTTAGACGCTGGTCTCGGTGCAAAAAATAGCTCTGGATTCGGATGTGTTGAACTTGTAGAACGAGAAAGGAGGTATAAATAATTGGGATTTGTTAACGCCACCTATGAATTAGGTAAATTAGTTTCAAATAAATTAAACGACCCTGAATTTATAGATATCGAAAGTTATTTACAACTCCCCATGCCCGTAATCGAAGACAAAGAAAGATCAGGTAGAGTAATTAGAATATGGCTTAATGTAACAGACAGCACCGCAGAATGTATCAGAGAACCAACAGGGGCAGCAACCCCATGGAATTTCTCCCCCATATATAAATTGGGAAAAAGTTCGGCCAATTCACTCTCTGATTTAATTGGAACTAAAGGATCTTGGCAAGAAGACAAAACAGAACTTATTGAAAATAAAAACGATTTTAACATGCAGGAAGTTTATATAGAACGAGACAATAAAATTCGCCCAATTTATAACAAAAATACAGGCTCTAACCCAGTGGATTCCAATGATGACGACTTCATTCTCTGAATCCCCTCGTTTAGGAGGAACTCTTGTCTGGTACTTTACTATATGCAAACGAGAGGTGTGGCTCATGGCTCGAGGAGTAGAACCAGACAGAGATGACGAATTTCTCGCTTTGGGGCGACTTATGGATAAGACAACTTATAATCGAGATCGACATTGCATTGACTTCGGAAATAGCAAATTCGACATCATGCGCGAAGAAAAAGGAACATTAGTAGTAGGAGAAATTAAAAAAAGTAGTCGTTCCATTGATGCCGCACGATTACAACTAGCACACTACCTTTATGAACTCCAAAAAAATGGAGTCGAAGCTAGAGGGGAATTATTATTCCCAAAAGAGAAAAAACGCGAAGAGGTGCTACTCTCAGAAGAACTAAAAACGCATCTTGACCAAGTTTATCAAGAGATTATTGCAATATCGTCCCTTGAAGCCCCTCCTTGTGCGAAAAAATGTAAGTACTGTAGAAACTGCGCTTACAATGAATTGTGTTGGAGCTGATAAAAATGGGAAAAACACTCTATGTACTTTCGTCAGGAGAACTTAAACGAAAAGAAAATACCATTATTATAGAAGGTTCAGAGGGTAGAAAATTTATTCCTGTAGAAACAACAGACGAAATGCTTATTTTCGGAGAAGTAGATTTAAACAAGCGTTTTTTAGAATTTTGTACTGCCAATAAAGTAATGCTGCACTTTTTTAATCACTATGGATATTATCAAGGAACATTTTACCCCCGTGAACACATGAATTCAGGGGCTGTAATCCTTGCCCAAGCTAAACATTGTCTTGATGACTGTAGAAGGCTTTTTATAGCTAAAAAGTTTGTAACAGGTGCTATAGAAAACATGAAGAAAGCATTGCAATATTATTCTCGACGTGGAAATATTGAGCTTGATTCCATAATTGAAAAACTCACTGTTTTTAGTAATTATGCAAAAGAACAAATTGGAATATCAGAACTTATGGGAATAGAAGGCAATGCACGAGATTGTTATTACACAGCTTTTGATCTAATAACGGGTGGAGGTTCCTTCTCTATGAAAAAAAGAAGTAGAAGACCCCCTCAAAATCGTATAAATGCTCTTATAAGTTTCTTAAATTCTATGTGCTATGTCACAACTTTAGCACAAATTTACAAAACACATATTGACCCCCGCATAGGTTTTCTTCACGAAACTAACTTCCGCCGTTTCAGCTTAAACTTAGATATAGCAGAAATATTTAAACCAATAATTGTAGACAGACTCATTTTTTCTCTTTTAAACAAGAAAGAAATTCAAGCGAAGCACTTCGGAGCTCAGTCTGGGGGAGGAATATACCTTTCAGAAAAAGGGCGGCCTATAGTTTTAAAAGCATGGGAAGAACGTTTAAATTCTACTATTGAACATCCTCGTCTTAAAAGAAATGTAAGTTATCGAAGCCTTATTAGAATGGAAGCGTACAAAATTGAAAAGCATATACTCCACGATGAGGAGTATCAACCTTTTGCCATGAGGTGG
>NZ_DHFC01000002.1:44692-45172 GCF_002400205.1 Aminobacterium sp. UBA4834
AACCTTTTGCCATGAGGTGGTAAGCCATTTTTGTCTTAATGATTTATGATGTAGGTGTAAAACGAGTCAATAAAGTTTTAAAAATAGGTCGAAAATATTTAAGCTGGGTACAAAATTCTGTCTTAGAGGGAGAGCTTACTCCGGCAACTTTTACTGCTCTTAAAATTGAAGTAAACAAAATCATTAAAGACGATTACGATAGCGTAATCTTTTATGTATGGAGAACAGAACGATATACTTCAAGAGAAATTATGGGCAAAGAAAAAGGTGGCGCGAGTATCTTTGTATGATTGTGTCGACCCCCAATAGCGCTAAAATCACGGGAGATCGACACAATCTTTTTTCTAGCAGCAAATCCAGTACTCATCAATATAAAGACTATATACATGCACCTTGAAAACATAATATTGATTCCTTCGACAAAATACGCAAATATAGTAGAATGAAGGGGGGTAAACGCTTTTCTAACTTCCTATAAGG
>NZ_DHFC01000006.1:0-90345 GCF_002400205.1 Aminobacterium sp. UBA4834
TTCACTTCTCAAGGTTCTTTCGCACTCAGCATTCCCTCGAGTGCCTGAAGATAATACTTGACTTTAAGAAGACTGTCAACACTTACATGTGGAACATACTATTATTATTTATGTTCCAATAGTAATCAAACCCTAACATTATTTATTTTTGAACAAACAAAGATCGTTCCTTTATCAACTTACATGTAGTTTATTTTTTTAATGGCAACCTTTTTAAGAATGAACTAATACTTCTGCATAAATTATTTTATTCTTCGTCGAGCTCTAGAATTCCCTCTTCAATAGGCAGTTCGTTCTCCTCTTCCGCTTCTTCACCCCCTTCTCCCTCTTCAAAACCAAGAGTAAAGCCCAAGCCTTCAGAGACTTTTCCCATAACGTCATTGGTAATTTCCGCCATTAAATCGCTATGCTCCTCTAAATACTGAGCTACGTTATCCTTCCCTTGGCCTATAGTTTCCCCTTTGTAAGCAAGCCATGATCCTTTTCGCTTTATTACATCAAGGTCAATGGCCATATCAAGCACAGCCATGCCACGAGGAATGCCTTTCCCATAAACAAGAGAAGTATGAGCACTTCGGAAAGGAGGGGCTTGCTTGTTTTTTACCACCTTTATCCAAAGCTCATGACCGATGGTTTCATCGCCTTTTGTAAGACTTTTCCCCCGTTTTACTTCAATGCGAACAGAGCTGTAAAACTTGAGTGCGCGCCCTCCTGTAGTAGTTTCTTGAGGGCCAGAACTGTATCCAGTGCTAATTTTGGCTCGAAGCTGATTTATAAAAATGACAACACAGTTGCTCTTAGAAATAGCCGAAGTCAACCGGCGCAACGCATAGGACATAAGACGCGCTTGCAATCCGACTTGGCTGTCTCCTATTTTCCCATCAATTTCCGCTTGGGGAGTTAATGCTGCTACAGAATCTACTACCACTAAATCCACAGCACCGCTACGCACAAGAGTATCCAACACATAGAGAGCCTGTTCACCACTATCAGGTTGGGCGACATAAAGAGATTGGACATCCACACCTAATGATGCCGCTAATCTGGGATCCAAAGCATGTTCCGCATCGATAAAAGCGGCTATACCACCGCTTTTTTGCGCCTCTGCTATGCTATGAAGGGCCACAGTTGTTTTCCCTGACCCTTCAGGACCAAATACTTCTACAATTCTCCCCTTAGGAAGTCCGCCTATCCCTAGTGCCACATCAAGAGGCAGAATACCCGTAGAAATAACCTCTACCTGCTCCTTGAAGGGATCGCCTAGTCGCATAATGGATCCTTCTCCAAATTTACTACGAATATCGTCTATAGCTTGTTCGAGAATATCTTCCCGCGTTTGCGGGTTTTTCTTTTTAGCCATATAAATGAACCTCCTATAGATCCATTCCGATTCTCTATCAGATTACTTTTATACCATATCATTACAAGGAATATGTTTCCAGTGGAGTATAAAAAGGGCCTTCCGGCCGAAGTTGGCTTCGCATAAGAATCATCTGATGAGCTTCCCAACGAAGGCCAGAAAAATCTATTTTCTTAAGACGCTCCTCTAGTTCCTGCGGGACTCCTTTGCCGTATCGGATGCGAGCCAGGGTAAGGTGGGGATGGAACGGGCGCTCCTCCTTCTCTAATCCTGCTGAAAAGCCAGAGGCTTCTACTATGTTTTTCAGCTCTTCAAGAACAGGGGCACCCTCACTTACTCCCACCCACAAAACGCGAGGAGAGCGCAAAGAAGGGAATCCTCCTATAGAGCCAAGACGTATCTGGAAAGGTTTTGTTACTGCTTGAGCTAAAGATTTCTTCAAAGAGAAAGAAAAAAGTTGCAATTGGTCTTCTTGCAACTCTCCACAGAACTTAAGGGTCACATGCAATCCGCTAGGGGCAACCCATTTTAAGTTAGGGTATTCTTTTTTTAGCAGAGAGAGGACGGAAGCGATTTTTTTTCGTTCCTCTTCCGGTATTTCTATACAAACAAAGGCTCTGATAAAAACAGGCATTAAACAGAAACCTCCTTCAGAACACGCCAAAGATATTCCAAAGCTACGGCAAGAGATCTCTTGCGTACACGCTCACGATCTCCAGAAAATTGCCGTTGAAATGTTCTTGTCTCTTTGGGCGTGGCTATTCCAAAACATACCGTTCCTACAGGTTTCTCTTGTGTTCCTCCTTCTGGGCCTGCTATCCCAGTAACAGATACAGCCAGATCTACTTCATAGATGCGACGTGCTCCTTCTGCCATGGCAGCGGCACACTCTTGGCTTACAGCTCCTTTATTTTCTATAATAAAAGAAGGGACTGAAAGAATCTTTATCTTTGCTTCATTGCTATAACAAACAGCGCTTCCTCGAAAAAAAGCAGAGATTCCCGGCACATCGGTCAAGGCAGCACCCACAAGGCCCCCTGTACATGATTCTGCTGCTGCGAGGGTCCAATGTGTGCGTTCTCCCTCATGATAAATAGCCTGAGGGATAGAGGTGCAATCAGCCGGAAGACAATCTTCCGCAACAAGCGAACGTATCTGTGCGGCAACTTCTTCCACCTTTTTATCTTCCCCACTTAAAGCCAGCTCTATAATGTTAACAGAGGGAAGAATAGAGATATGAAGATCTTTTCTTTTCAAAGCAGGAGCAAGTTTATCTTTTAAAAGGCTTTCTGCCCAACCCACGACAAAAAGAGAGAGTCGCCGAGCCGAACCTTGATACATTAAAGGAAGAACAGACTCTTCAGCCATGGCCTGAAATTCCACGGGCACTCCTGGGAAGGAGAAGAAGAGAGTTTTATCAATGCGAAAGGAAATACCTAAAGCTGATCCCTTCGAGTTGTGAATTGGAGATGTGCCTTGCGGGATAGCTCCTTGGGTGCTTCTTGATCGTTCCACTGCATCTCGCTCTGAGAGGCTATAGCGTCCCACAATTTTATTATATGCCTGATGATTAACTTCTAGGGGTACCCCAAGGTAAGAAGCTAGCGCTTGACGGGTCTTGTCGTCATGGGTAGGTCCTAACCCCCCTGAAAGGACTACAAGCTCAACTTGTCCAACCCACCTTCTCAAGGCCTCGATAATTTCACGCTCTTCATCTGGTATAAACTCAATTTTCCGAACCAGACACCCGACTTCAGAAAGTTTAGAAGCGAGCCAAGTGCAATTTATATCGTGTCTGCTACCGCTTAAAAGTTCATCGCCTATTGCTAATAGTACTGCGGTTTGCATAGACCATCATCTCCCAAAAAGATATTGAAAACCTCCTTCGTAGTAAAGCCAATGGAATCCCCAAAGCAGTAAATTAGATAAAATACCGCCTACTACATCATCTGCAACAATTCCAACTCCCCCGGGAAGTTTTTCAGCTGTAGAAACAGGGATAGGTTTAAGAATATCTATAACGCGGAAGAGGAAAAGCGCCGGCAAGAGGGACCCCGCCGGTAAGCCGTACATAGCAATCCATGTCCCTACTACCTCATCCACAACTACTTCCTTAGGGTCTTTCTGGCATGTTTCCGCAGCGTAGCGGTCAGAGGCCCAGATACCTAAAAACATTACAGCTACAATCCCCCACAATGGAATAGGAAGAATTAAAGCAAAAAGAAACGCAACTCCTGACCCCAAGGTCCCAGGCATGGAAGAGAAAAACCCCAGCCCTCCAAGGGTACTAATAGCCCCCGCTAATGAAAGTTTCCTCATCGGGGAACCTCCACACCTAACAAATCATACTCGGAAGCTTCTTTTATTTTGACGTTCACCAAAGCCCCTTCCTGGAGATGTGCCCCATTTATAATGCCCACAAGACCGTCAACTTCCGGAGCATCACGATATGAACGGCCCCATGCTATACCTTCTTCTATGTCTTTCTCTTCCACAAGGACCATGAGCTCTTTCCCTTCAAAAAGCTGCTGTCTACGCCATGATATTTCGGATTGAAGTTCCATAAGACGACGATAACGTTCTTCTTTGACATCTTGAGGGATTTGTTCAGATAATGTTGCCGCCACAGTTCCATCTTCCTGGCAATAGGTAAAGGCTCCAACTCTGTCTATTTCCATATCTTCCAAAAAATCAAGGACTTTTTCGAATTGGACATCTGTTTCTCCTGGAAAACCGACGATCAAGGTTGTTCGGAGAGCAAAAAGAGGGTTTTTTGCCCGTATATATTCAAAAAGGTGACGAAGAGATGATTCTGTACCCTTTCTATTCATAGCTCTTAAAATATGCTCATCCACATGCTGGATGGGTATATCCAAATAAGGCAAAACCCCTGGAACATCCCCAAGACAATCTATAAAATTACTGTCGATTCTGTCGGGATGAAGATAGAGAAGCCGAAGCCATACACTCTGAGGGATAGCGCAAGAAAGGGCATTGAGAAGCGATAGAAGAGAAGACTTTCCGTAAATATCTCTTCCGTAAATGGTAAGATCCTGCCCTACCAAACATATCTCTTTAGCTCCTTCTTCCACAAGGTGGGTCGCTTGATTGACAAGCCTTTCGATGGGGTAACTCCGCGCACGACCACGAATAGAAGGAATTGTACAGTAGGAGCAAAAACTATCGCAACCTTCTCCTACTTTCAGATAGCGGCTCCACAAACGAGTCTCTGGTAGCTGACCTCGATGCCAGGGTGCTGGTGCCCCCCCAAGTTGCAAAATTACAGATTCCCACTCCTCGGAACGAGCCCAAATATCTACAGTAGGCAGCTCTTTCTTCAGATCTTCTCCATAACGATTAACAAGACAGCCAACAACTCCAATCTTCTGTAAGTGTCCTTCTTGTTTCATTTTTTCAAGGTCAAGAATCACATCAATACTCTCTTCGACTGCTGGTTGGATAAATCCACACGTATTCACCAATGCAACCTGAGCCTCTTCAAGTTTTTTTACTACGTGAAACCCGGAGCCTTCCAACATGCCAATAAGATTTTCACTATCTACAGAATTTTTAGCACAACCTAAATTAATGACATAAATGTTCACTCTTTCACCTTGCCCATCTTCCCGTCTTTAGAATAAAAGTAACGTTCTACACGTCCACCATTTCCAACGTGGCCAAGTTCCTCTCCATTCCAAGTAATTCGGACATCGTTAGGACGTCCATATGTCACTACCACTCTATCCGTTACTTCCAGGGAATACGTTTGTCCCTTAGAAAGGATCCCTTGATAAATTGTAGCGTTACCATCACGTATCTGGATCCAACACTTTCCCGTACTTACTATTTCAAGCTTAGGCAATTTCGGCTCCGCAGGCTTTTGAGGCTCCTGAGGTAGGGCTACGTCAGGACTTGAAAAAAGCGGATTTTCCGGCTGAGATACGGCACTTTGAATGCCCAAAGACGGAATATCTTTAGAGAAAAGCATTATATCTGGAGAGATAATTTCACTGGGGGCCTTTTCATTTTGATAGCTTTGAGAACTTTCTTCTCCCTCCCCCTGCATTCCTTGTTCCATATGAAAACCTTTTTCATTCCATGTATACCAAACATACCATCCCGTTCCAACCACTGCCAATACCAATACAAGAATGACCCAAAAGCGAGAAGCCAAGCGAAACCCCTTCGCTGGAGGAGTACACGCCCCTATAAGAGAATCTTCTCCTTCCTGTTTTTCCATATCGTACAAAAGGGGCTTGTAATATTCCCATAGATCCTCCGCCTCTATAATACGAAGATAGGTACGAACAAAGCCCCGCACATAAACAATGCCGGGGAAATCTTCATACCGCCCCTCCTCAATGTTCTCAAGAAACTGAGCTCTAATTTTCGTTAGATCAGCTACATCATCAAGATTCAAACCACGTTGCTCTCGCCTCTCCCGTACCGCTCGACCAAGTTCCTCAAGAGTTATTTGACGTCGTTCCTTTTTCACCGACCACTGCCTCCTTAACACAAGCTCTTAATTCACGAATTGTCTCAGCAGGGTCTGGGGTTCCAAAAACGGAACTTCCCATGACTACTACATCGCATCCAGAAGCAACTACCTGCCTTATAGAATTACGACCAATGCCGCCATCCATTTCTATAGCAAAAGACAAGCCTTGCGCTTCACGATATCGATAGATATTTATCGTTTTCTCTAATGTCTCAGATATAAAAGACTGCCCACCAAAACCAGGATTTACCGACATGATTAAAACAAGATCTACCATGTGCAGTACAGGGTAAACCCATTCCGATGGCGTTGCCGGGTTAAGAGCAACCCCTGGCCGGCAACCAAGACTCCTTATTCTTGATAACACTCTATGGAGATGTGGCGTAGCCTCTACATGCACTGTAAGATAATCAGGTTTAGCAGAAGCAAAAGCCTCTATAAAATCCTCTGGCGGCTCTACCATAAGATGGACATCTAGCACTTCCTGAGAGTAGCGAGCTCTCATCGCTTTAGCCAAAGATGGCCCATAAGATAGATTGGGAACAAAATGGCCATCCATAATATCTAAATGAAGCCAATCATGTTGTTCCTGTAAGGAAGAGATGCTCTTCTCCATGTTTAAGACATCAGCAGAAAGAAGAGATGGTGCCACAAAGAAAGAGTGAGATTTTTTTCCTATCGGTAGCGATCTTGCCATACAAATTCACCTCCCAGGAATATAGTCACTACACCTTCATCTACATAAGGCGTTTCCAGGGAGATATACTCTCCTCCTTTAACTTCCTTATTTAAAAGAACACGAGTACCATTCCCATCCACCATCTCTATCTTCAACGGCATCGGCCTGGTAAGGGGCGGTACTTGATAACGGACTTTCGCTATTTTGCCACCAGCAGGAACTGGAGCCGTTTTCCGAACTTCAGTCGTTTTGCTTTCCCCTCCTGACGTTGAAGAAGAGGTTTGGGAAGGTGTAGTAGCTGTCACTTTTTCTTTAGACTTTGGAGGAATTACAGGAACCATAGTTCCAGAACTCTTCGGTTGAGCTGCCACATCTGGCTGAACAATTGTTGTGGCCTGATCTTCTATACGAGAAGCACCTGGAATCGCCACCACCTGAGAAGAGGAGACTTCTTCAACAGGCTTTCTGAGAGTCGCAACCTGAAGAACCACGCCTTGACCTCGTTTGAGGGTGCTTCCTGCGCTAGGACGCATAGCAATAACCATACCCTCTGGAGAGTTTTGAGTATAAACTCTCTCTATATTTGAAACGGCAAGACCTGCCTCTTCTAACATTTTCCGCGCTGTAGCTTCTTGCCTCTGTAATACATCCGGGACAGAAATCTGACCACTCTGAGTTACTTGCCCCAAGCTTATTAAAAGATCGACTTTTCTACTGCTTTCCACCATCACAGGAGCAGCTGGGCTTTGAGCAACGACAGTACCTGCAGGGCGAGATTCATCTTGAATGCGCAAAACATCTCCTGTTTGGAAGCCCGCTTCTTCTAGTTTTTTAAGGGCTTGAGAGTACTCAAGGCCTCGAACATCTGGCAAAGGAACCCTATTGCCCCCTTTGCTCACTTTAAGGATAATAGTGGTATCTTGCTTAATCTTAGTGCCTGGATCAGGCCATTGAGTAAGGACTGTCCCGCTCGGGAGATTCGACTCTATTTGCTCTATTTTTACCTTAAGGCCGAGACGATGCGCCTCATCTACTGCTTCTACTACCGACATCTCTTTTAAAGGCGGAACTGCCAATCCCTTCCCACCAGTCCAGATAGTGAAAACCGCTATTCCTCCTGAAATAACAATAATAAGAAGGATCAAAAGCATGATCCACTTATACATTTTATTCATCTCTTCTAAACCTCCCGATTTCTTTTCAGGATTGCAGCTATAAAAAAGCCGTCAAGCCAAGGCAATTCCGGCCATATATATGTACCCCAAGGCCTCCCTTTTTTTATATACCGTCCACCGAGCGGGATTGACATTTCTACAAGATCCTCATTTTCGGCTAAAATTTCAGCAACAACCTGCTCATTTTCCTGCTTCATGAGACTACAAGTAGAGTAAACGATGAAACCACCTGGCGCAACTAGCGATACTCCTTTTCTTAAAAGTTTTTTCTGGAGAAACACTAGATTTTCTAATTTTTCTTTTGATAAAGCCCAACGCCCCTCTGGATGTCTATTCCATGTGCCGCTGCCAGAGCAAGGGGCATCAAGAAAAACAAGGTTAGGTAGCATTTGTGGCGTCATTTGAAGGGCATCCCCTTGACGAAAAACAACCCGCGCCCCCAGGGAAAGACGCTCCTTTTCCCTTCGAGCAGCATGGTAACGTCCTTTCGAAAGTTCCCAAGCTTCAATGGTAGCATGAGGCAACAGAGATGCGAGTTGCCCAGCCTTTATTCCTCGCCCAGCGCACATATCAAGGATAGGACCTTCTTTCCAAAATTGAGCCACTATATTCGCTACAAGCATCGAAGACTCGCTCTGGACTGTTACTTGCCCTTCTTTAAAACCAGGAATATCGAGAGGGAAAACAGAAGAAGCTGTTCGTATGGAATAATCAAGCAAAGGAGAAGCCCAGCCTCGTATCCCTATTTTTTTTAGATTTTCAACAACAATAGGAACGTGCCCCTGAGGAAAAACTCGAAGGGACGCGTATGGACGCATTCTAAAAAGTTTAAATAATTTTAAAGTATCATTATACCCCAACACATCTTTCCATTGATACGCGACCCACAAAGGGACCCCTGCCAGAAGAGATTGTTCTTGGATACCACTGCTCCTTTCCAACGTTTCAAGGAAAGCTCGCCCGTTCTCTTCCACCCTCCGTAATACGGCATTTACAATTCGAGCCTCTTGCGGACGCCCACTTTCTTTTATTTCCTGAACAAGGGCGTTTACAAGGACTCTCGGAATAAAATGTTTCAACTCTAAAAGACCTGCCGTTCCAAGAATCAATGCGTTTCGAGTCTTCTTGGAAAGAGACTCGAAGGATGGGCGAAGGAAACGTCCCACGACAGCCCTCCATAATGATTGACGACGAAGAGTCGCATAAATAAGGGAAGCTGCTAGTATGCGATCTCCATTATTCATATTTTCTGAGAAATGGCGCAACGACTCGCTAGCAAATTTCCCTTTGGAAACATCTTCAAGAACACAAAGTGCAGCTTCTATACCTCTCATGGGAAAAGAACCTCCGGTTGAATAGCTTCAGATTTTCGACGGGTGCGAATAAAAAGCTGAGACGGACCATATACAGAGAAGCCACCCCATCCTGTATTAACTGCACGCACCTCTACTCCTGTAATCTCTATATCTTCTACATCAGAATCTGTTGTAACATATCGTTGTACCACAGTGCTTAAAGCCGGTCCCAAAAGATGAGATAATAAAAGGACTACTATTACATAGAGCAACCCCATAGTACCAGTGGCTAAAAGAAGCACTATAAATAGCAGGGAAGAAAGGGTGTTAATAACCACAATAGTAGTACCACAGCGAGGATGAACAGCTAAAGAAGACTCCCCTCTTTTCATTCGTTCGAGAGCAACTCTTGCGGCATAAAGAGCAGAAGCTGGATCTACAAGACCGCGCAGAGAAAAACCATCATCATAAGCCATTCCTTCTATGTTACAACGTCCCAAGGATTCTTCCAGAACGTGAATTGTCCCATGTTCTAGTCCATGATTCTTCCGAACTTTTTTGTTAAATAGAACCTTAAATAGCTGAGTAGGACCCGCGATAAGCCAAATAAAAGAACTGGCCGCAAACCCTAAGGGGATAAATACCAAGAAAAAAATTACAAAAAGGAGCAACGCTATAAATCCAGCCCATGGAGCTATAAAAAACAAAAGTAGCAGAAGAATAAAAGGCATAAGATACCATCCTTTTCAAAACAAATGGTGAGGCGCACCCATAACGCCCCACCATCTATTGTACCGCTCGACAGGAGGAACGTATGCTAATCGCGATTACCAAACATCCCGCGAAGCACTAAAAGCCGTGCTAACTGGGCGAAAGCCATAACTGCAGCTGCAACATAGGTAAGAGCCGCTGCATTAAGAACAACTTTAGCTCCCTGAACCTCATCTGAGGCCAACATGCCCGTATTCCCTAGCAAACGTAACGCCCTTGAGCTCGCGTCAAATTCAACAGGCAACGTAACCAAGTGGAAGACAATTACACCAACAAAAAGGAGAATTCCAACATCCATTAGAATCGAGCCACGAAAAAGCAATCCCAGGAAAAAAAGAGGGAAAGCTAGAGAAGACCCTATTCCCACAGCTGGAACTACAGCGTTACGAAACTTTAAGGGGGCATAATTCTCCTGATGCTGAATAGCATGGCCCACTTCATGAGCTGCCACGCCTATTGCAGCTATACTCGAACTATTATAGACACCCTCTGACAGATGAAGAGTTTTATCTCTAGGATCATAATGGTCTGTAAGGTTCCCCGCAACTCTTTGGATAGGAACACCTGTCATTCCAAAACGATCAAGCAACGCACGCGCTGCTTCGGCACCAGTGACTCCTCTTCGCGAAAGGACACGACTGTATTGTGAATATGCGCTTCTCACCTTCATCTGAGCCCAGAAGGCCAAAATAACAGCCGGAACAAGCAGAACAAATGTTGGGTCGAAAAAAAGAGGAAACACGCCATCACCTCCGTACTATGGCTTTTGAAACTATTGTGACAAAATTTCTCTTTTCTTACATCCGTATTTTACACGGATCCTCAGGAAAGAGCAATATTGGTCAAATTAATTTTTTGCGTAAAAATCAGCCACAGCACCAACAATGTATTCTTGTTCTTCCACTGTCAACTCAGGGAAGATGGGGAAAGCTAAGCTCTCATGACTTAACTTCTCGGCTTCAGGGAAGTCTACTTCTTTATAACCTAAGAAACCAAAACATTGCTGTAGATGCAAACAAAGCGGGTAGTATACTCGTGTCGTTATCCCTTTCCCCTCTAAAAATGCTGAAAGTTTACTTCGATTGTTTACCCGAGGAACATATTGATGGTAGATATGATAATTCCCCTTCAACTCTTTAGGCGGCTTAACGTTCTCAAGAAGATCGTGCTCCGCAAAAAGGAGATTGTACCGATCAGCAACCAATCGTCTCTCCTCATTCCATTCGTCCAAATGACGCAACTTCACTCGAAGAATAGCAGCTTGCAACGCATCAAGACGGCTGTTTAAACCTACTTCTTCATGAATGTATGTAGTTCCAGCGCCATGAACTCGCAACGTTCTTAATCTAGCAGCCAGATCAGAACGGGATGAAACTACCATCCCCCCGTCTCCATATCCACCAAGATTTTTTGTAGGGAAAAAGGAATAACATCCTATGGATCCCCACGCACCAGCTCGTATAATTTCACCTTCTACCTGTCGCCAGGAACCGAAAGCCTGAGCTGCATCTTCAACAATAGCTATCCCTCGGCTTTCAAGCTCATGGGACACCTCTTCCAGAGGAGCCATTTGACCAAAAAGATGAACAGGGATAATTGCTTTTGTGCGAGACGTAACCTTGTCCATAAGCTGTTCCAAATTTATATTGTACGTGTCGGGGTCAATATCCACAAAAACAGGCTTCGCACCTAGTCTTGTTATGCAACTTACAGTGGCAAAAAAAGAGTAGGGAGTGGTAATTACTTCATCTCCCTCTGAAACATCGAGAGCCATCAACGCCAAAAGCAACGCATCGCTGCCAGAAGCGCACCCAATAGCTTGGGCTCCTCCTAAATAGGCAGAAATCTCTTCCTCAAAGGCTTTTTCTACTGGCCCCAAAATAAAATACTGACTTTCAAGCACCTCTTCAAGTGCATCCGCCACTTCCTCTCTGATACGCTCATAATTACGTGTCAAATCTAATGTAGGTATTTTCATTTTCTCTCATATCCCCCTCATCAGAGTGCAAACTCAAAAAAATATTATGCCCCAAAAGGCCTTTCTCTGCTATATATCTTCCCCTCAAAAGCCTGTTTTTTGGTAAAAAAATAGGGCTGGAGCATTCCAGCCCTTATAGTTGTCATCTTACTTGTAATTCTTTTAAATTAGCGCCCTTCTTCTCTCGCCTGACGCAGACCTTCTATCGCATCCTGAAGATGCTTTTTAAGGAGGGTTACAGACCGTTCAGAATCGTGATGACGCAAAGCTATCAAAATCTCTCGATGAGCATCTACACTCGGCACTGTCTCTAATTGATAAAAGGGATCATAAAAGACTACATATGCATTTGTACGAGCCAATATATTCTCTACATACTCGGCTAGCACTTTATTTCCACTCGCATCAGCAATCGCTTTATGGAAAGCCTCGTTCACTTCCAAGTATTTTTCGAGATCTTTCTCTTCTATAGCGCGACCTTCTTCAATCATGGCTTCTTCCAATCTACGAAGGTGGCGATCACCAATTCTCTCGGCCGCTAGACGAATAGCGAGGGTCTCTAACTGTTCCCTAACAAGGAATGTATCCTCTATCTCTCGAGCCGTTGGTGCAGCTAAACGAGCGCCACTATTCGGGATAATAACAACGAGCCCTTCGCTTGCCAACCGGCGCAAAGCTTCTCGAACCGGGGTACGACTTACCCCCATCTGAACCGCAATATTCACCTCCGGAAGTCTCTGCCCTGGTTTGAGTTGTTTGGTAATAATTTTGTGACGAAGTTCTTGATAAGCATAGTCAGCAGAGGTTGTATATAATCTCGCTTCTCGCATTCGTTAATTCCTCCTTGATCCAAATGGACTCTCTTATATTGTATAAGAGTCTGTCTTTTTCACAAATAACTTTAACATACGTTATACTGTTCTACAAGGGATACGTGGTAAAATACACGAAAAATAAAAAAATAAACAAATTGATTGCATTATACCGCATACCTTATACCGCATACAACTGGAGGTCGTTTGATGAGAATTACTGTTCTATTATTATCTTTGGCTACTATTATCCTTTTTGCTTACGCGCTTGCCGGCCTCGGGGGATTTTTCTTTGGGAAGGGAAATACCGCATATATCATTTTCGGCCTTTCTGGAGGTATCCTATCGGCACTAGCTGCCATTTGGCTTTGGAAAAAATACCTAAAATCCCTTGAAAATCAGCACTTCGAATAAAAGGCTTGTCTCCAAACTTCTTGGAGACAACGGACTGCCGAAGATATTCCCTCGTTAACGATGCTGCTCACTGCAAAACGAACAGCTTCTACCCTTTCTCCTTCATAAGAAAATTGATTTCCAGAAGCAACAAGGACACCTGCCTTGCGAGCTTCAAAAGCAGCTTCTCTGCCATCAATGCCAGGAATATTTAGCCAAAGATATATTCCCCCTTCAGGGAGAAGAAAATCCCCTTCTGGCACACAAACACGTAAAGAAGCTCCTAATGTTTTCATTCTCGATTCCATCACTCCACGAGTTGTGGTCAGTGCACTTTCCAGCCCTTTACTCTCTATGAAACGCTCGACTATAAGCTGATCTAGAGAGGAGACTGGCCCATATCGTTTTGCCTGAGCCTGGACAAAAGATTCCATCAGTTGGTTGGGGACAAGAGAATACCCAATACGTAGTCCCGGAAAAAGAACCTGACTAAACGATCCCAAATAGACGACCCGTTCAGATCCATCCAGAGCTTTCAAAGCAGAAATACTTCGTTCACCGTAGCGAAGTTCACCATAAGCATCATCTTCAAGAACCCAGAATCCGTATTTCATACTTCCTTCCAGGATAACATGGCGTAACGATTCTGAGATAGTCTGCCCAGTTGGATTCTGAAAACTAGGGACAAGATAAAGCATATGAGAGCCAGACAGGCATTCATACCACTTTTCACTTATATCTTCAAGAGGGGGCAGTACTTTAATTTCTATGCCTTCTGATTGTGCCATCATAATAGCGTCAGGGTAGGTCAGCTTTTCAACCCACATTTGACGGACCCCTAATTGCTTAAGTGCATTAAGGGAAAGCGCAATGCCCTGCCGTCCACCTGCAGTCACGAAAACTTCCCTCCAGGAAGCTGGAATCCCTCGAGAAGCCGCGTGTTTAACTAAAACATGACGCAAAGAATCAAGGCCTGAAAGAGGCGCCTCACAAAGAGCCTCTTTACTTGAAAAAGCCAAAACATCCCTTGCTACTCTAGAAAGCTCCTCCGAGGGAATAAGATCTGGGGTTGGCTGTCCTGTTCTAAAATCCCACTTATGGTCAAACTCCCCCGTAAAATAGTCGTCAGAAACGCTTCTCTCACTTACATATGTACCGCTTCGACCTAACTCCACCACATATCCATAATCAGAGAGAAGCTTGTATGCCTCCATGACCGTTATACGTCCTACACCGAGACTTTGTGCCAACCCTCTTGAGCCAGGGAGCTTGGTTTTGGGTAATAGCGCTCCTCTCTCTATCATTTTCTGCAAATGAAGAGCTATTTGCCGATATAAAGGCACTTCTGATTTCCGGTTTAGAGGTATTTCTAGCATATTGTCGCCCCTTTTGTTTTCTATATCATCTATGTTATGTTTGTAACAAAATTATACTAAATGGCAATACTTTACTGGTACGTTGATATTTTCCTATCGCATATTCGACCCTCTCGTTCTATATAAAATTTTATATGATGGAATAGGAGAGCCTATCAATTTGGTTTTCATAAACATTAATCCTCTTATGAAGGCTTTAAAAAACGATAAAAACGTCGCGCAAGAAATAGAGTAAGGGGAATTTCTCTTGCTAAAATCTCATATGGCTAGAGGCACCTGTCAGGTGCCTCTAGCCATTCTTTATAGGTTTCTGACTATCGGATGACCTATGGAAGAAAAAAGGTCATAGATTGTCTCATGTTTCTCTTTTACCTTTCTCAGCTCTTCTATACTCAAGACCCATATATCCATAGGTTTAGCCGGCTCTATTAATATTTGCCCCATGGGAACAAGGAGGCGCAACAGAGCAAAAACGTCTTCTTCCGTCTCTACAACCCATACTAACCAGTTCAAAGAATCTTGATCTGCTGAATCTAAATCCACATATCCCGGTATATACATGTGTCGCTGATTCAACAAAAAAAGATGGATTTTTCCAATACTCTCAAGGAAAAAGGGGAGCTGTTTTGAAAAAGGGGGTTGGGCACGGAAAAAGAAAAACTTATCGGAATTAACGAGACCGAGGGGATCATTGGGATGCTTAGAAAAATTCATATAGTAAGCAAAATCATAACGCCCCAGCAAGAGCAAGTCTACCTCAAAGCTTCCCACAGGAATGTTATTTTCATCGAGCCAAGAACGGGCTGCATCTCGACTCAAAGGTGTGACTTCTCTCGCTTTTAATCCCGTAACAGGAAAATGACTTTTTATTTTTTCCACGTAGGGGTGAGAGCAATATGTCCACTCTACAGAAGATGGGTTATGCAGAACATACATTTCTTGTTGCGACAAAGCAGGGGCATATTCAAGCACTTTACCTGGATAGTAATCTTTAGCCCCCCATCTAGCAGCAAACCCGCCATCTAAAATATATTGGAATCGAGTCCGCCAAAGAAAAATCTCTTGTTCTTTATCTCCTAAAGAAGCTGATCCCGGTTTGTTCTCACAAAACCATTGCCGGCACAATTCCTGAAACGTCTCGCGTCCATGGGAAGTGAGGGAATAAATACCGTTTTTCTCTTTTAACATACCTAACTCTCTGAGTCGCCGCAGCCCTTCGACATCTTCCCCTGCCCAAACCACTGTCTCTTCATCCCAACAGGGGTGGAACGTATCAAATAGCAACAAAACCATCTCATCACTCATAAAACTCCCTCCTTTTTGCCCTTACAAAAAGACATCCTTCAGGTATTATTATGATCGAAGAAAAGAACTTTTAAAATCTTTTTTATACTTCAAGGCTGAGAATAGATACAAAAAAATTCACACCTGAATGATTTATTATTTGCCTAATTATTACAAACAAAAGGGGTATCTTTCCATGGCATCTTCTCTGAATCTTAAAACAGACCTTCTTATTTTTGATGTAGACGGCGTTCTCATCGATACAAGCATGTCCTATCCTCTCGTTGTCGCGGAAGCCATTCGATGGGTATGGAAATATGTTTTAGATCATCACGTTGACGCACCTGGATTCACATTAGACCATTTTTATGCGACGAAAGTGTTTCCCCCCTTTAACGACGATTATGATATAGCCTGGTCTTTTTTATGTGCAACCCTGGCCCAAGAAACCGAAAGCCTACGCCGTTCAGCTCCTTCTTTAAAAGAGTGGAAAAAGCTTTTAGAAACATCTCAAGGAATGGATATAGAAGAATGGGTGAAAAAAAACGTAGGTGACAGAATTTCTCGTCTCGTGGTTCGACGAATATGTGAAGAACTTTATTATGGTGCAGAGAAAATAGGATCTATTATGGGCGAATCTCCTCTTTTCATAACATCCGGTAAAGGATACTGGCGAGAGGAAAAACCACAGATCTCTATGCACTGGAGTGATCTCTCCCTGCCTGTAGGTATTTATACAGGAAGGAGCAAGGGAGAGATGAAATTGGCACTGCAATTGCTCGGTTGGGAAGACCTTCCAGAAGAACAAATTATTACTCCCGAATCAGGCATAACCAAACCTTCCCCTCAGGGAATTGCTCGCCTATGTACGCTTTTCGAGGCAAATAACCCCATCTTCTTTGGCGATACAGAGAGCGACCGTCAAGCCCTATTACAATTTGGGAAGGGGCAATTTATTGCCATTGGGGCCCTATTGCCCCACTGGAGCATGCAGTTTAATTTTCTCTCCGAGGCTCTCTCTTTCCTTAAAAATAAAATGATCCTTTAAGTCTGGAAGCCATCGCTTCCATATCTGTTGCATAGCAGCCGGTAAGTACTTCCTCCAAGGAAACAATGGAGGTGCCTCTTTTCTGTACTGCCACGCCTGCTGCCATATTTGCGAAACGGCAAGCCTCCTCTATGGGGAGCGTTCCACCCAGAGCTAGAGACAAAGCTGCCACAACCGTATCCCCTGCTCCTGAAACGTCATAAACTTCCATAGATAAGGCAGGCAGATGGAAACATTTCTGGGCATTGGCGTAGGTCATTCCATCGCTTCCTTGAGTAATGAGAATACCTGATAAATTAAGACTTTGACAAAGCTCCAAGGCTCCAGCCTCCACCTCTTCCTGATCATAGAGATCCCGACCCAGAAGCCTCCCTGCCTCTGACACATTGGGAGTAATAAGAGCCGCATCATAAAAACGATGATAGTGAGGCGGCTTGGGATCGGCAATAACCGGAACGTTATGAGCTTTCCCCCATAGAATAATTCCCTGGGCGAGAGAAGATGTAATAGTACCTTTTGCATAATCTGAGAGAACTATAACTGATGGGGATGTGGAGAGGTTCTCCAAAGCATCTAAAAACGCTTGTTCCTCTTCCATACTAAGAGAGATTTTTTTCTCTCTATCGATCCGGACTACCTGCTGATTCAAGGCCAATACTCTTGTCTTTACAATAGTGGGAGCTTGAGCCCTCACTAACGGAGACTCAAAGTAAACACCTTTCTCTTTCACTACATTCGTTAATATTTCACCTGCACTATCGTTGCCAATGGGGCATAGGAGAGATGCTCTCCCTCCTAAAGCCACTATATTTGTCGCCACATTAGCAGCCCCACCCGCACGATATTCATCGCGTCCCACCACTACTACAGGAACAGGTGCTTCTGGGGAAAGGCGCGAGGCTCCTCCCCAAACATAGTGATCAAGTACAGCGTCTCCCACCACCACCACATGGACATCACCAAAAAGTCGAGACAAAAAAACAAAAGTTTCCACTATGGCTACCCTTCTCTCAACTTCCTGCGCAAGACTTTACCTATACTGTTACGAGGGAAATCTTCCACAAACTCAAATATCCGCGGGGTCTTATAGTGAGCAAGCTGGGCTTTACAATAAGCATAGAGTTCCTTCGAAGTTACCTTCGGATTGCTTCGTATTACAAAAGCTTTTACTATTTGCCCGCTCATAGAGTGAGGAACCCCCACAACAGCTGACTCTTTAATTCCAGGATAGCTGTTAAGAACCTCTTCTACCTCTTGGGGGTATACATTGAACCCACCTACAATAATAATATCACTCACTCGATCCACAATAGAGATATACCCCTCTGAATCTATCCGAACCACATCTCCAGTATCAAACCAGCCATCTTTAAATTTTTGCGCTGTATTCTCTGGATCATTAAAATATTCCTGGGCAACAGAAGGCCCCCTGAGCCATAAAACCCCTTCCTTATCTGAAGGCAAGACTTTCCCACTCTCATCACGGATCTCATATTCGAAACCTGGCAACAAAGTTCCTACTGTTCCTATTTTTCGTCGCGCTCTATCAGGATTTACTGCCACTACTGGAGAACACTCCGTTAAACCGTATCCCTCCATCACCTCTACTCCGAAAATGGCACGTACACGATTATCCAGAGCCATAGGGAAACGGTCTCCACCACTCACTATCGTAGTAATTGTTTTAGGAGCCGGCACATTCCCCTTGGCAGCCGCAGCTACAAGAAGAGAGATCATAGCCGGAACGGCAATAATAAAATTAACCCCTGTCGCATTGATGGTTTGGAGAGTGCGATCTGGTGGCATAAAATGGGGAAGAACTACTTGTCTTGCTCCCGTAAGGAGGGGTAAAAGCCCACTGGTTGAGTAACCAAGTGTATGGAAATTTGGTAACGCATTAAGTATTATGCACTCCTCCGGCTTAAAAGCCGAGAAATGTTTTGCCGCTGCTTCAACATTGCTATATATATTCGTACCAGAAAGAGGAACTGCCTTGGGAAGGCCCGTTGTTCCTGAAGTATAAAACATAACCGCAACATCGAGACGAGAAGAGGTGCGTTTTTCTCCGTGAAACGATGGAATATTTCCATTGAGATCCCCTTTTACCACTGGTATCCCCATTGATCCCAAGGATTCCTCGTCGAAAGGGACGCTATCAGGCACTAGGATAACGAAGGGATCAGCATGTCGAATACTACGGACAAGCGAATGTGGGCCTGCCTGTAAATTTAAAGGGACAATAGTTCCGCTCAGACGCCAACATGCTACAGAAAGAGCGAGGAGCAACGGACTGTTAGGCAACATTGTTACTAGCCTCTGTCCTCCTTCAAAACCGGCTTCACTAAGCACTTTTTCCAATTTATTTACAGTAGTATTGAATCGCGCTCGGCTCCACCATTCGCCATTCCACCAAAGATACTCTCTTTCAGGATCTTTTTGGTAAAGGTCACTGACCACTTCGTCAAGTCTTTTCCCCATTTAGTAACTGCCCCCTAATACGATCGAAACTTTTATTTTATCTTTTTCGCAACGTAAGCCAATTAGAAACAGATTCTGCGCAACTCCAAAGCTCTAAGACAACATGAGAAGCTACGCCATACCCCAGTTCCCAACCAGCTTGATCTATCTCTTGCAAAGAATCTGGGTGGACACACCCCCACAAACCCCTTTCCGTAGAGCTTTTAAAGAGAAGACGGGCATAGGGAACCCTGTATCCCCGAGCCTTCTCTCCCCGATCTAAAAAGAGGCCCTTGGTAAAAGATTGGATCTGTAAAGACTCCGGCCCCCCTTCTTCCAAGATATCTGGAAGAGTAAAGATTCCGTCATAGTTAAAAAGCCCTAAACCTTCGTAGGATCGACCACCAGGAAGAGAGAAAGCCTGTCCCAATAACGGCGTCGAGCCCCCATTCACCATAATGGGTTTGCGAGAAAGAAAAAGATTTTTCACTTGTCCCTGCGTCTCGTGATCCCCTATCAAAACATCGGCGGCTAAGAAACCTATGCCGTGGGGGATATACATGGCATCTATTTCGTGAGTGGATAAAGAAACAAAAGAAGAAGTTCTTACTACGTCACAACCAAGATAGGAAAAAAGTTGCTCTGCATTATCGCCTGCAAGACTAAAAGCTGGATGATCATATACTGCCACTGTGAAATGAGATAGTTGTCGTACATTAAGATCTTGAGGACAACTCCACCGCAAATCCAACGTTGCAAGGGCCGCAATAGAAGCCCAATCTACCTGATCGACCAACCCCACAAGTTGCGCAGCTGCTGCCCTCAAAGCTAATATGAACCGCGAGCCTCTTTCAGGGAGCGAAAGTTCAAAAAGAGAAGCCCATTGACGTTGCAAGTATGCAGGGATATACCCCAGACTAATCAAAGGTGTTCTGCGCCCTTGTTCGATTTCAAGAAGCTGATATTCTCTTGGATTAAAGACCGACATATACAACATTGCCAGAACAGAGGCTGGGCCACCGGCAACTCCATCACATTGAGATACAAGGTTTTCTACAGTTCTAGCCGTTAATGTTGCAGCTGTATCCCCATATACTATAGGAACGATTCCACATCCAAGGGCTCTTCCTACTTCAATAGTTAAAGGAGAGACGGTGATCATATCTTCCTTGCTTCTCTCTCCAAGAGGAGCAATAATTATATTCAGAGCACTGCTATCAGCAGATTGCTGAAAAAGAGACTTTAAATTCTTTTGGCTGCCGCAAAGGAAGGGATCTAGCACTGTTACTGACTGCCCGCATATACGCTGTAACAGTAAAACGAGTTTCTCATCAACTCCTGCACAAAACAGCCGGAGAGGGTATCTTAGCTGTTTCATGGCGCTCATAACTAAAGCAACAGGCGGAACCTCCCCTTTTCTTCGTTCATCAGCAAGTATAAGCCGAGGGATATCCAACTAAAACGCCCCTTTTTATAGATATGAAACTTAGTGTATCATATATATCGATCGTAATATACATGATAAGACGGAGGTTGGTCGAGATGTCCGCACCATGGATCTACATTAAAGATCTCTCTCTTTACGAGGGGCAAACCGTCACAGTAAAAGGATGGATGTACAACAAACGAAGCTCTGGGAAAATTCATTTTCTTCAACTCCGTGACGGAACTGGAACGGTACAAGGCGTTATGGTAAAAAATGAGGTATCTGAAGATGATTTCGAAGAAGGGAAACGACTCTGGCTGGAAGCTTCAGTGGAAGTTGAGGGGACAGTAAGACTGGACACACGGGCCCCATCAGGAGTAGAGCTAACCATTACTGGCCTTCGGACCATACAAAATCCAGAAGAAGAGTACCCGTTGGGGAAAAAAGACCATGGGATCGATTTCTTACTCGATCATCGTCATCTTTGGCTTCGCAGTAGCCGGCAACAAGCAATCATGCGAATTCGAGAACGTGTTATATGGTCAGCGAGAGAATATCTGCATAAAGAAGGGTTTATGCTCATCGACAGTCCAATTCTCACAGGGTCCATAGGAGAAGGTGCTGCAGGTCTCTTCGAAATGGACTATTTTGAAGAGACAAAGGCATATCTGGCACAGACAGGGCAACTCTACGCAGAAGCCGCAGCAGCAGCTTTCGGCAAAGTTTACTGCTTTGGCCCTACATTCAGAGCAGAGAAATCTAAAACCCGACGACATCTCACCGAATTCTGGATGTTAGAACCAGAAGTAGCTTTTTACGACCACAATAAGAATATTGAACTTCAGGAAAAACTTGTTTCATATATAGTGGAACAAGTTTTGGACAATTGTCGTCAAGAATTGGAGAGTTTAGAACGAGATATTTCAAAATTAGAACGGATAAAAGCTCCTTTTTATAGAATAACTTACGACAAGGCTATGGAAATACTTCACGAACTAGGGAGCCAAACTCCCTACGGAGATGACTTCGGGAATGAAGATGAAACAATACTCACCCAGCAATTTGATAAACCAATTTTTGTGGAATGTTACCCTAAAAAGGTAAAAGCTTTCTATATGAAGGAACACCCGGAAAATCCTGATCTCGTTTTATGCGATGATCTTCTGGCACCAGAAGGATATGGAGAAATTATTGGAGGATCTCAGCGAGAAGATGACCTCCATCGCCTCCTTGGTCGCATTCACGAAGAGGGACTGTCTGAGGAATCTTACGATTGGTATCTTGATCTGCGCAAATTCGGAACCTTTGTTCACAGTGGATTTGGCATGGGAATTGAAAGGGTCGTGGCATGGATCTGCGGCCTTGATCATATTCGGGAAGCCATCCCCTGGCCACGGACCATCTACAGAATAAAACCTTAAAACGCTATGTGGTTACCGCTGAGATCTTCAGGGATTTTATAGTTGGTAACCATCTAGATGGGGATAAAGGGAAAGAAATTATCGTGTATAACTAATACTTTTTAATTTAAAGAGCGGGACAAACTTCTTTCGCCCCGCTCTTTCCAATCACAGCACAATAAGACAAACTTACAAGAAACTTACAGAAAAACTCCTCTCATGCGAGCAGCATCTGCTACACGCTGAATGGCTGCCATAAAGGCTGCCCGGCGCATTTTAACGTTCTTTTCCTCAGAGTAACCCCAAACTTTTTTGAAATTCTCTTTCATGATTCGGATCAAACGTTCGTTATACTCTTCTATGGACCAGAAGAATCCACCGAGGTTCTGAGCCCACTCGAAGTATGAGCCTATAACTCCGCCTGAGTTAGCAAGAAAATCTGGAACAATCAAAACGCCCTTCTCATCGAGGATAGCATCAGCACCAGGAGTTAAGGGACCATTAGCAGCTTCAACAATATATCGCGCCTTAACTTTGTCAGCGTTTTTATCGTTGATTACGCCTTCAAGAGCTGCAGGAATAAAGAGATCTACATCGAGGAAAAGGATGTCAGTAAGTCCCATCTTCTCAAGGCCTGGCTGCTCATAGCCTTCAAGAAGTTTCTTGGGATGGACATTCTGCACATGATGCATGGCCTTATCAATATCTATACCGTCTTTGCAATAATATGTTCCTGTAATATCGCTGATACCAACTACTTTTCCGCCAGCATCCTGAAGAGTCTTTGCGGCATAGGTTCCAACGTTACCAAAGCCCTGGATAGCGAAAGTCGCGCCTTTTACATCCTTCTTCAAAGCCTTGAAAAGCTCAAGAGCACACGTAGCAACACCATATCCCGTTGCTGCCGTGCGACCTTTCGATCCCCAGAGACCCACTGGTTTACCCGTAAAAATAGCAGGTTCTAAGCGGCCTCTCATTTTACTGATGGTGTCCATGAACCAAATCATCTCAGGAGCTCCTGTATTCACGTCTGGAGCAGGAACGTCAGTCCAGGCATCAAGGAAGGGCTCCATACGAGCTGCATAGGTTCTCGCTACACGTTCTTTTTCCTTCTTCGACATTTCGAGGGGATCACAGCAAACGCCACCTTTCCCTCCGCCGTAAGGAATACCTGCGAGGGAACATTTCCATGTCATCATCATAGCAAGAGCTTCACACTCGTCCAAGCAGACTTCCGGATGGAATCGAACTCCACCCTTCGCTGGCCCAACAGCCGTAGAATGTTGCACGCGATAGCCTTCAAATACCTTGATAGTTCCATCATCCATTTCTACAGGAATGGAGACTGCAACCTTACGCTCAGAGTGGCTCAGAATTTCAACAAGCCCATCTTCGAGGCCCATCTCTTCGGCAGCACCATAGAAGTTTTTCAGGGCCGTATCAAGGAGCACATTAGAGGACGTACGCTTAACCACGGACATCAAACAAACACCTCCTACAAGCTAACGGTTCACGCCATTATTCAAACCAACGTCATTAAGAACTCTTTATTTACAATAATATCACGAATTTTACATACCACCCAACAATAGACCGTCAATTTTGTTAAATAGTACTTTATACCCAGAATTAACTCAATAATTCAGAAAAAGGAATACTTTATACTGTATGTTGTGCTCTTTATACATAAAAAAGAGGAAGAGGGTTAACCCTCTTCCTCTTTCAAAGCTTCATTTTCCTAATGGCAATGACAACTTCCACAACTACTAGATCGTGAATGTCCGATGAGAGCTGATTCCACAACAAGGTTCGACGCCCAAAGGAAGCCTCTCAATTCTATTTTTACCTCATCGTTCTGGAACTCCATGAAATCTGGAATCCATAACTTTACTCCCTTTACATCATAGGAAGTATATCCCTGATCCGCTGGCGGCATACCACTCTCTACGAGAACGGCACGAACAGCAGCTCAACCACCACCTACGTTTCTTTCAATTAAGAAAGCTTCACTCATCTTCGACAAACGTTCAAATGCTTTATCAGATATGGCGATTTTTAAATCTCTCATGCCTCTACACCTCCACTCCCTCTATCTTAAAAGCATTATACCCCCTTAAGGTATATCTGCCAACCCCTCTTCTCAAGAAATTTAGAAAAAAGTTCATCGGGTGGGGCTACAAAAATTTTCCCCTCCCGATCTTTCAGAGGTGAGGATACGTGTTTAAACTGCACTTTCCACGCATGAAGCAACGGGTGATTAAGACCAATACGATGATGCCATTCTCCATTAACCGCACCATCGCCATATTTCACATCTCCAACTATAGGATGACCGATAGAAGCCAGATGGACTCTGATTTGGTGAGATCGTCCCGTTATAAGTTCTACCTGAAGCAAAGAATAGTCCTGATCCCCTGCGATTTTTACATAACGAGTAAGGGCCGATTGTCCCTCTGGATTGACAGTTACAATATTATGCTCTCTATCTTTTAACAATGGCGCGTCTATAGTTCCTTCATGAGGGGTTTTTCCCCGAACAGCTACTAAATAAAATTTTGCTATATCGTCATCCCTCAACGCTCGCTGAAGCTCTCGAAGAGCCTGTCCATGCAGAGCAATGATCACTAAACCAGATGTGTTTCTGTCGATACGATGGATAGCAGCAGGGCGAAAATCAGCTTTTTCCCCCACAATATTCCATACTCGAGTAATTACACTGTCCCCTCCTTGGCAATCTGGTTGCACTAATAACCCAGCAGGTTTGTTAATAGCCATGAGCATGGCATCTTGATACACTATCTCGAGTTCTTTTCCATAAACAGGGGAAAGGGCTGGAGCAGGAATATTTTCTGCTGGCTCCCAAGGAACAATAACAGTTTGCCCCTCTTCAAGGTGGAAAGAGCAATCTACTTTCTTGCCATCCACCCGTACAAGGCCCTTTCGTATCCCCTTCATCATGGCTCCCAAGGGAAGACGAGGCCAAAGGGATCGAATAACCTTATCGAGCCTTCGACCCGCTTGATGAACTGAAACCTTAAAAGAGCAGGACATGCGCTATTACTCCCATTTCCAAAATCGGCGCTGAGCAGAATAGCTCCACTCAGATATCTCTTTACCATCATCAATCTGGTCTACAGCGTCTCTCCAACAATACAGCTTAAAGTCCAACTCATCTGCCGCTGAAACAATCATGGCCTCAGGAGTAGCTGGGACAACGGGAGAACCGAATTCCTTACTTCCATGATGGCTCACTACAATATGCCCTAATGCCGAAGCATACCGCTGATCAAGGTTGTACTCTTCAAAAAGACGAGCTAACCGGTTATATCCCAAAACTATGTGATCGATAACAGTTCCCTCAACTGTCATTTCGGGGGCTGGAGAGAGTTTATAAGAATCTAACTTCCCTATATCATGCAATAACGCTCCGCCAATAACAATATCTCGGTTTACTTCGTACCCAGAATGAGAGCTAGCCTCTGCCATGGAACAAGCCAATCGAGCTACTCCAAGTGTATGTTCCAGCAAACCAGAAACATATGCGTGATGGTGAGAAACAGCAGCAGGCCAAACTTTGAAGCATTCCCAGAACTCCCCCTTAAAAACAAAGTTTAAAAAATCTTTTATAGGAGAGGTACATGTTTCTATCATCCCACGAAAGTCTTTCTCCATATCTTCTTCTTCGAAAGGAGAACGCTGCACAAAAGAGTGGGGCTTATATCGCTCTTGGTCCACATAAAAAACCGCGTTAAAATTATATTGAGACTGGCCTCGAAATTCCACAACTTGACCTAAAAGACCTATGCTGTGTCCAGCCAAATCGGTGGTCAGTTCCCATGTCAGGGGATCTATCGATTGTTGAGGTTCTACACGTCGATCCCACCATTGGGCATTCCCCCAGATTTTACCCTCAAGGGCACCTTCCTCATCCATAATGGATAGCTCCCAATAGGTTTTCCCATTACGGTCTCTTTTCGATATTATTTTATTGACGACACCAAGACAATAAAATTTACTCTCCCGAGGCAGCTTTCGAACAGCTCCTGTTTTAAGATATTCAACTTCCGCCACACAAACTCCTCCTATCCTGAAACTCAATCAAGCTCCATATTTTTCTAATTTCAAGCTGTGAGCTAACAATAATCCCATAAGTTTTTCTCCCGGCAAACGCCCCAGAGTTCCAGAGACGCAGCTCCGCTCACCAAAGAACAACGCTCCACTTCGACGGGCATAAGGGCTCCAAAGCAAAACGGGAACATCATGCCATGAATGGCCGGCGAGGCGCGATGGCGTGCTATGGTCACCTGTAATTGCTAATACATCAGGTTTCAAGTCGAGGATTTTAGGAAGAAGTCTGTCTACCTCCTCTATCACCTTCACCTTTTCACCAAAGTTACCATCCTCTCCTCTACTATCTGTGTACTTCACATGGACATAGAAAAAATTATATTCTGACCAGTATCTGCCAACAGAATGGAAAAGCTCTTCCATTGTTTCTCCTGGCTCTCCAATATCCATGCCTACAAGACGAGCCAAACCTCGATACATGGGGTATGTGGCCAATGCTATTGGTTTTATCTTGTATAGTTCAGAAAGAGAGGGGAGATGAGGCGCAGAGGAAAAACCTCTTAGGAGGCACCCATTAGCAGGAGTCTCCGATTTTAATACTTCCCAAACACGGCGAATAAAACCATTGATAATTCTCTCTGTTTTCTTTGCCTCTTCATTTTGAGCTACGGCCCAGCGCATAGGGTGACCATCTTTTTGAGGATCTGCATCATGGACAGCTTCAGACAAGCCTTCACCTGAAAAAACAACTACAAAACGATGTTCTTTGCCCGGATAGAACGTTACTTTCACATCGTCAATAGAATGAATAGCCTGCTGAAGTTTTTTTATAATTTCCTCGCTTTTTTCCGTGGGAATGCGGCCAGCTCTACGATCCACAATAATATTTTTTTCATGATCCACTGTACAAAAATTCCCCCTGGCACAAACATCTCCAGCACCTACATGAGCTCCAACACCAAGAGCTTCGAGAATTCCCCGTCCAATTGACCACGTAAGAGGATCATACCCAAAAAGAGCCAAATGGCCTGGACCACTTCCTGGCGTAATTCCAACATCTACCATAGAAAGAAGTCCCATTTCACTTTCAGCCGCTAAACGGTTCATAAGAGGAGTAACAGCCTCTTCCAATTCTGTCGATCCCACTTCTCCTGGAAGACCCCCAAGACCATCCATGACGAGCAAAAGAATTTTCTTTTCATTCTCTGTTGCCAACGATTGAAGCAGTTCTGCACGGGACACCACGCTAACACCTCCATGAGATCGGGCTTATTTATATATATTTCAAATTTTTCTTGCAATAATATATTATCCTAATGTTTGATAAAGCATTAACGTTTCCAGGCTCTTATGTTATGATTCAAAAAGATATTTTGCTTCATAATATACGCATAAGGGGGACGTTGTTATATGAAGTTTTCCAAAAGAATCACTTCCATGCAATCTTCTCCTATCAGAAGATTGATTCCGTACGCTGATGAAGCAAAGACCAAGGGCAAAAAGGTGTATCACCTCAACATAGGCCAACCCGATATAAAAACTCCTCCCTCTTTCCTCTCTGCGATTAAAAATTTCGCTCAAGAAGTTATTGCCTATTCTACCTCTCAAGGGAGCAACGAACTTCGCGACGCTATGAGAAAATACTATGAAAATTTCAATATTCATTTCGATCGGGATCATATTCTTGTCACTAACGGGGGTAGTGAAGCCATTATGTTCTCTATTATGGCTACGTGCGATCCTGGCGACGAAATTCTGATTCCTGAACCTTTCTACGCCAACTACAATGCCTTTTCACAATGCGTAAGTGTCAATGTGGTACCTATTACCACCAAAGCCGAGGAAGGATTTCACCTCCCGCCACGAGAGAAGATAGAGCCTCTTATCTCTCCTCGAACACGTTGTATTCTCATCTCAAATCCTGGGAACCCTACAGGAACTATCTATACTCTCGATGAGATGAAAATGCTAGCTGAGCTGGCCAAGAAACACAACTTGTTTATCATAGCTGACGAGGTCTACAGGGAGTTTGTTTATGATGGCCTTAAATATACCAGTTTTGGCAATCTCCCAGAAATAGAAGATAGGGTTATTATCGTCGATTCTGTATCGAAACGCTATAGTGCATGCGGAGCTCGCATTGGATGCATCGCTTCGAAAAACCTTGATCTTATGAAGGAAATATTAAAACTCTGTCAGGGAAGACTCTGTGTACCAACCCTTGAGCAAGTAGGTGCTACAGCACTTTACAGTACCCCTGTCTCTTATCTGGAAGACGTGAACAAAGAATATCAAACGAGACGAGATACGCTGTATAAAGCTCTGAAAGAAATGCCCGGTGTAGTATGCGAACAGCCCAAAGGGGCCTTTTATGTCATGGTAAAAATGCCAGTGGACGACGCTGAAAAATTCGTTATCTGGATGTTACAAAACTACGACATCAACGGGGAAACCATGATGGCAGCACCGGGAGAAGGATTCTATGCTACTCCCGGGCTTGGCAAGAATGAAGCTCGCCTCGCCTACGTGTTGAACAATGAAGATATTGTAAAAGCTATGAACATTTTGAAAGGTGCCCTTGAGGCATATCCTGGCAAAATAGAATCAATAGCAGCTAAATAAGAGATAAAAAACGATATCTTAAAAAAATATAAGGGCCCTTTTCGGATAGTATTCCGGGAAGGGCCTTTATGATAGCATAGATGCTACCATCTAGAGAATTTGAAGGGAGCGTCATCCCAATGTCACTACGGGTCAAAGAGGCTTTAGCTAAAGATGTAGGTCATGGTATTGCTCGAATGGATCCTCAAGACATGAAAAAATATGGGATCTCTGAGGGACAAATAGTTCTTATAGAAGGTAAACGTCAGACTCCTGTGAGAATTCTATCTTGCGATTCCAGCGATATGGGGCAACAGATCATCCAGATTGACGGCATTATCCGGGAAAACGCCCATGTCGGTCTGGATGAAAAGATAAAAGTGCTTAAAACAGATCATCATTTTGCGGGAAGTATTGCCCTCCGCCCTCTTACCACTACTCCATTACTTGAGAAAGAACGTGACTCTATCTATCTTAGTTCACAGTTGGAAGGCCTCCCCGTCCTCAAAGGAGACAGAATCCGGGTAACACTTTTTGGGACAAGAACATGCGATTTTCTCGTATCAGACACAACGCCAGACAGTGTTGTGATTATTAGCACTGCTACATATGTTAATGTGGAAAAGCAATCTTCCTCCCTACAAAAGGCAAGCCGTATATCTTATGAGGATATAGGTGGGCTTGGTCCCCAGATTCAAAGAGTGCGAGAAATGATTGAGCTCCCCCTCCGTTTCCCCCAAGTTTTCGATAGGTTGGGAGTACAACCTCCTAAAGGTGTGCTGCTGTACGGGCCTCCAGGAACAGGGAAGACAGTGATCGCACGAGCTGTAGCCAATGAAACAGACGTCTATTTTACACATATTTCAGGCCCTGAAATTATTGGGAAATTCTATGGTGAAAGTGAGGAACGACTTCGCAATGTTTTTGACGAAGCCCAGGCTCATTCCCCCGCTATTATTTTTATAGATGAAATCGATGCTATCGCCCCAAAACGAGAGGAAATGGGGGGCGAAAAACAAGTAGAGAGGCGAGTCGTTGCTCAACTTCTTGCCTTAATGGACGGCCTTGAATCTCGTGGGCAGGTTATTGTGATTGGGGCTACCAATATTCCCAACACTCTTGATCCCGCATTGCGCAGACCAGGACGTTTTGATAGAGAAATCGCCATCCCCATCCCGGACCGGAACGATCGGCTTGAAATACTGCAAATTCACACTCGAGGCATGCCTCTGGCACAAGATGTAGATCTTCCCCGGCTTGCAGAAATTACTCATGGTTTTGTAGGAGCGGATTTAGAAGCTTTGGCAAAAGAAGCCGCTATGGCATCCCTTCGGCAACTCTTGCCAAGTATAGATTATGAAAAAGCTCAAATTCCCTATGACCTACTGCTCTCCATGAATGTCTCCATGGAAAATTTTCTCGATGCTCTGAAGGAAGTAGAGCCTTCTGCGATTCGAGAAATTTTTGTGGAGGTTCCAGATGTAACTTGGGACGATATTGGCGGACTCGATACGATTAAGGAAGAACTTATTGAAGCTGTACAATGGCCACTTAAATATAGTGAAATCTATGAAAAGTTTAACATAACGCCGCCACAAGGTATTTTGCTCTATGGCTCCTCCGGTACGGGGAAAACCCTCCTTGTTCGAGCGCTGGCCCATGAAAGTGGAGTTAACTTTATTCCCGTCAAAGGCCCCTCGCTCATGTCAAAGTATGTAGGTGAAAGCGAACGGGCTATTCGGGATGTTTTTAGAAAGGCCAAACAAGCCTCTCCGTCTATCCTCTATTTTGATGAAATTGAATCTCTCGTTCCCATACGAGGGCGAGACAGCGGTGCTGGTGCCAGCTTTACAGAACGCGTAATCAGCCAATTTCTGGCAGAAATGAGCGGCATAGAAGAATTAAAGAGCGTCACAGTTCTGGCCACAACAAATAGGATCGATCTTATCGACCCCGCTCTCCTTAGCAGTGGCCGTTTTGATGTGGTTTTAGAACTACCGTTACCAGACAGGGAAGCTAGAGGAAAAATTTTCAAAATCCACCTTCGCCAGAAACCTTTAGCAAAAGACGTAAAAATAGAAAAATTAGCAATACAAACGGAAGGCCGCTCGGGAGGAGATATTGCTCTTCTTTGTAGGAAAGCCTCTGCTCTGGCCATTCGAGATTACCTAAAAAACAAGAAGTGGAGAGTTCCCCTTTTACAGAACAAACATTTTGAGGCAGCTTTTGTTTTCTTAAGAGATCATTTAGGGAAGAACTAGACAAGGAAAAGCGGCAGGATAAATACAAGAATATCTCGTTTTTATTCTGCCGCTTCAAACGTACGTAAAGCCTAATAAAGTACCCTATAGATAAATAGGTTCCCCATAACTTTTCTTACATAATTCCTTGTTTCATTGTAAGGAATATCTTCCATCCATTCATCAAAGGGGCGATCCTCTCCCTCTTTTATCCACTTCCCTACAGATCCACTTCCTGCATTATAAGCTGCTACCGCCCACTCCAATCGTCTGAAACGCTTCTGTAATCTAGCCAGGTGAGAAGCACCAAGCAAAATATTTGTCGCTGGATCCCATAAATCTGCATTTCCCATCTCCAGAAGCCGAGCCTCTTCTTGTCCTGTCGCAGGCATAAGCTGCATAAGACCGACAGCTCCCACCCAGCTATTCACGTCAGCATCAAAAGCACTTTCCTGTCGCATAACAGCCCAAATAAGATTCCCCTCTACGCCAAAACGCTGAGAAGCAGACTCCACAAGATTTTTAAAGGGCCTAGGATAGAGAAAGCGTATCCCCTCTCGCGGCAGAGGTACATTCTTGAGCAGCGTAGAGGACAAAGAAGAAACGGTGCTATAAGCACCGGCTTCATCTCCAAGCCATTCTGATAAAACTGCAGCTCTGTACATAGCGGAAGGAGTCCCTTCCTTCAATAAGCTCAGTTTGGCATAAAAAACAAAACCCCATTTTTCAAGAATACCCTGCGACCGATTGAGTTCAGAAGGGATCTCGTTACTAAAAGAAGGCCCTCCTGGAGAGGCGAGAGAACTATAAATAGAGAGAGGATATTCAGCGAGGAGTTGATAAAAACGTTCCTCAGCTTTATTCTTTTCCCCTACCTTTTCGTATCCACGAGCTGTCCAGTACAAAAGACGCTCTCTCCCCACACCCTCGCCGCCCGATAGAAGCTGTTCCCATATTACAAGAGCATCTTCCGTCCTCTCTTTCTTCCAGGCTTCCCATGCTCGATCCCAAAGGATCGATCGCGCCCCTTCCGACGTAGGGTAACGTTCTATAAGTTCTTGTTCTAAGTTTTTCTTAACATCCCCGTCAGCGACAGTAAAAAGAGCAAATAGTGCTTGGGATCGAAATGGAACTGGGCCACTATCTGCAATACGACGTAACGAAGCTATAGCTTTTTCTTCTTCTGCCCGCCCTGCTAAAACACCAATTCGACGAATAGAGGATTCCGCATACCCCTTCCCATTCATAGCTAACCATTCCCATAAATCCAACGCCTCTTTATAGCGCTCCAGCCGATAGCAAGACATCGCTCGATAATAACGGGATTTTAACCCTTCTGCTGAATCTAGAGGAACAGATAAAAAAAGGGAGATAGCTTTCTTGTAATCCCCTTTTAAGTACGCTGCGTAACCGACAGCTCCAGCCACAGCTGCATTCCAAGGTTCCGGGCTCTTTTCTAGGACAGAAAAAGCTTTTTTGTTGAGAGGCTCAAAACGTACAAGCTGTAATCCATAAGCCACGTTATCACCTGGGAGGGAAAGAAGCTCGTTCAGAGTTTGGACTGTCTGAGCTTGGCTAGTGGAAAGCTTCAACATGGCTTCAAGCCAGCCCCTTTTCTCCTCATCTGTTGCTGTCAAGCGATACAGAGCATAAGCTACGTAATAGTTTAAGCCTTCCGGAGCCCTTGAGTAGAGAGAATGAGCCGCCTGTAATGCCTGAGCTATATTCCCCGTACGTTCGTGAGCCAAAACAATCATCATATCTCTATAAGGAATCAGCTCTTCAGGGAGCTCGCTTCCTATTCTCTGCAAAACATCTAAAGCTTCTTTCCAGCGTCCTTGAAGCCAAAAAGCATTTGCCACAAGAGAAAGCTCTCGCGGCGAAATCGTCTCTCCCTGCTGATAGAGGGAATCGAGTAACTTCCAATCTCTATTCCAAAAGGCTTGATCCAGAGAAGGTCTTTCTTCTGCGGAAAGGGCCAGTACTCCCGCTCCATTTACCAGTAAAAGGATTCCTAACACCATTGCCAAAGTTCGAAGATATCTCCTTGTCAAACTACTCTCCTCCTTCCACTCCGGAGTGTGGATATTCTATTATACAAGAATGATATATACTCTTGAAATTTTATAAATTACAAATAAGATCATTGTTTTTACTCTGGAGCCTCTGAATATTCTATGCTAGCATGAGTCTAGAAAAAATAGAGAGAAGGTGGCGAGATTATGTGTTGCTTCTTTAAAAAATTTGTACTCTTTCTTTTTATTCTTTCTCTCTCAGCTGGAGCTGTAGAAGCTGCCCTATCTCCACAACAGCTTGAACGGGCATGGGAAAGAATATCTAAGGCTGCTGGGCTGGAAACAGCTCCTATTACTATAGAAAATAAAAAAGAACCCAATGCTTGGGTTCAATTTTCTGGAGATAATCGTTCCGTCCACGTTACATCAGGACTAATGAACCTTCTCGATACAGAAGATGAAATAGCTGGAATTCTCGGCCACGAGACGGGCCATATCAAGCTGAATCATTATGGAAGTACGGTAGGGCGCAATCTCCTCTGGACCCTTCTTTTCAAGAATATCAAAGGCTCCAGTGGCGAGATTCTTGCCAATCTTGGTGTCGGCCTTGCAGAATCTGGTTTTAGCCGAGAACAGGAAGTAGAAGCAGATGACTATGGGGTGGATCTGGCTGTTAAAGTTGGATATAGCCCTTGGGGGCTAGTTAAGGCCTTGGAAAAGATGCGTGATGCAGGGTATGCTACATCGCCCAGTGGCTTCAACTCCCATCCTCCTACAGAGCGGAGATTGCAACATATACGGGAAACCGCTTCAAAATACAGCAAATAAAAACTTCGCCTAAATGTATATTTTATTCTTCACTAAAGTGAGCATATTCTTGCTTTTTTCAATGTTATAATTGTCTTATCATGTCTTCTTTTTTCTTGTTTATATCAATGTAGTTTACAATTTATGGATTTTACGGCCTTGTTTTTAGATTTGTTTGACTTTCTATAACGCCAATGGGGAGGCGATATGTGTGAGCAAAATTTGGGAGGCAAATTTCAGTTACAATGCTGTGAACGTAAGGCCTTCGCCTATTAGAGAGATGCTTTCTGTTATCAAACAACCTGGTATGATTTCTTTTGCAGGAGGAATGCCTGCTCCAGAGATTTTCCCGATTGATGAGTTTTATGAAGGAGTCCACATTCTTAAAGATGATGGTAAAAATCTCCTTCAATATGGGACGACAGAGGGCTACCTCCCTTTGAAAGAATTTTTGGCAGAGTGGACCGCCCCGCGAATGGGGCGAGCTGTGTCTCCTACAGAAGAAATGATTATTACCACTGGATCCCAACAAGCTCTTGACCTTTTCTCTTGGGCCATGGTAGACAGAGGCGATTATGTCATCACCGAAGATCCTTCATACCTTGCTGCCCTCACTACTTTCTATAATCATGGAGCCCGCTTCATCGGCATTCCTACGGATAGGAACGGTATGCAAGTCGATCTGCTGCCGGAAGCCATAGAAAGAGCTCGTAAAGAAGGAAAGAATATAAAGTTCATTTACACTATCGTTAATTTCCATAATCCTGGCGGCTCTACCATGTCAATTGCAAGGCGGAAAAAGCTTGTGGAATTTTCTCATAAATACAATATACCTATCTTCGAAGACGACCCTTACGGTTATGTGCGTTATGACGGAGAACATCTCCCATCTATATTTTCTTTCGATAGTCAGGGAGGAGTTGTCTACGCTGGCTCTTTCTCCAAAATTCTATCGCCAGGCAGTCGTGTAGGATGGGTTGCCGGTTCCAAAGATATTATAAGGAAAATGACGGTGTTTAAACAGGCTACAGACCTGTGCACTAGCACCATTACCCAAGCGTTGGTAGCCGAATATTGCCGCAATGGCTATCTCGATAAACATTTACCCGTCATTATCGGTAACTACCGCGTTAAACGAGACGCTATGGACGAAAGCTTCAAGCGCCATCTCGATCCTTTAGGGGTATCGTGGGTTAAACCTGAAGGAGGATTCTTTTACTGGCTCCATTTCCCTGGGGTCAATACTCATGATCTCTTCAAAAAAGCTATCGAAAAGAAGGTAGCTTTCGTAGTTGGAGAACCTTTCTGCACAAACCCAGGAAGTGGAATTCATAACGCTCGACTGTGCTTCACATTCCCTACGCCAGAGGTAATAGAGGAAGGAGTTAAAAGGTTGGCGGTAGCAGTGCAAGAACTGGTTCAAACCGTTGAAGCATAGGAGTGTACTCCGCTGCTACCAGAAAAAAGAATAGATAAAAAGAGCCCGTGTGTAAAACATAACGGGCTCTTTTTGAACGACAAGGGAGGGAATTGCAAGCGTGGACAATTTTTGGGAACCTCTCTATAGTGAAGCAGCACAAAAAATAAAACCTTCTCCTATTCGTGACATCTTCCATATTATTAGAAAACCTGGCATGATCTCTTTCGCAGGTGGAATGCCCGACCCAGAAATTTTTCCAATAGAACAGTTTTATGAAGCCTCGTCCATTATCCGAAAGCATGGGAAAGATATTCTTCAATATGGGGTTACAGAAGGATATCCTCCCCTCAAGGAGTTTCTAATTCAATGGCTCGCCCCCCGTTTGGGACGCACAATCTCCATGGAAGAGATACTTATAACTTCTGGATCTATTCAAGCAACAGACCTTCTCACCCTCTCTACTATTAATCGTGGAGATTACGTTATTACAGAAGAGCCCACTTTTCTGGGAGCCACTATTGATATGTATAATCATGGAGCTCGTTTCCTTTGTGTCCCTTGTGATAACCACGGTATGGAAGTAGACAAACTACCTGAAATCATAGATAAAGCTCATGCAAAAGGGAACCGCATTAAATATATTTATACCATTCCCAACTTCAATAATCCTTCCGGTGTTACCATGAGCTTGGAGCGGCGTAAAAAACTGATAGCTATTGCTCAAAAATACAAAATAGCCATTCTGGAGGATGATCCTTACGGTTATATCCGTTTTGAGGGAGAAAATATACCCCCTCTCTATTCTCTTGATAAGACAGGCCTCGTCATCTATGCTGGATCTTTTTCAAAAATTCTTGCGCCAGGAACGCGAGTAGCGTGGTGTTGCGGCAATAAAGACATTATTAGAAAAATGGCAGTCTTTAAACAAGGAGTAGATACATGTACGAGCGTAGTGGCTCAGGCTCTCGTTTATGAATATTGCCGATTAGGATATTTAGAGTCCTTCCTGCCTCGAATTGTAGATCATTATAGAAAAAAACGGGATTACATGGAGGACGCATTGAACGTCCACCTACCTGAAGAGACCGCTTTTTTTCATACTCCAGCTGGTGGTTTCTTCTATTGGGTTGAAACCCCCTATATATCATCGAACGACCTCTTCGAAAAGGCACTAGAAAAAAATGTAGCCTTTGTAAAAGGAGAACCTTTCTATCCCAACGGAGGAGGGGCACATCACTTACGGCTTTGTTACACATTTCCTTCCCCAGATATGATCGATGAAGGGATACGTCGGCTCGGAGTGTCTGTGAGAGAGCTTTTATAGTACCTAAAGTGGAAGATTAAAAAAAGGGCTGCTTAACAAGAAGCAGCCCTTTTTGTTGTAATATACGTATAGAAAATATTATGATCGTTTAAAACGAAGGGAGGTTATGTAACTATGCCTGAAGAAACCATCGCTGCAATCTCTACTGCCTGGGGAGAGGCTGGTATTGCTATCGTGAGACTTTCTGGTCCAAACTCTAGAATTTTAGCAGATGAAGTAGTTCAAGGCCTCATTCCTTTAGCACAAACACCCCCTCGTTTTTTGCGAAATGGCTATCTCCTCGATGAAAAAGGAGTATGCATTGATCAGGTGCTTTATTCCTGGTTTAGGTCTCCAAAAAGCTACACTGGGGAAGAAATGGTAGAAATATCCACCCATGGAGGCACTTTGGTTGCTCAAAAATGTTTAGAGCACCTCATTAAAAAAGGAGCTCGCCTAGCCGAACCTGGAGAGTTTACAAAACGCGCTTTCCTCAATGGGAAAATTGACCTTTCGCAAGCAGAGGCTGTTCTCGGTATTATTCGTTCAAAAAGTGAAGAAGCTCTTAGGGCTGCAACCCGCACTCTTCGCGGAGAACTTTCCACCTTTGCCCATGATATCTACAACGAACTGCTCTCGCTCTCCGCAAGCGTTGAGGTTGGATTGGATTTCCCTGAAGAAGACCTTCCCTATATAGACCGTAACGACGCAGAATCAGGATTTTGGATGTTACGTCAGAGCTTGGAAGATCTATTGGATCGTTGCAACACAGGGTTACTCCTCAGAGAAGGAATACGAGTAGCCCTTGTAGGTCGTCCCAATGTAGGAAAATCGTCTCTTCTTAATGCTCTGTTGAAGGAATCTCGAGCGATAGTAACAGCCATTCCAGGAACTACGAGAGATCTCATCGAAGAAGTTCTTACATACCGAGGCATTCCGATACGTTTAGTAGATACAGCAGGGATCGGTGCGCCTACAGACGAAGTTGAAGCTATAGGAGTCGCTCGAGCAGAACAAGCGATGAAAGAGGCTGATATTCGGATCTGGGTTATCGATGGAAGCGAAGCCCTTACGTCTGTAGATCTGTCTTTGGCACAGAAAATTTCCGCTACTGACCATATTGTAGTCATAAACAAAGCCGATTTACCTATGGTTGTCACAGAAGAAATAATCAACGGTATTCTGCCGGAGAGCCCCGTATTTGTTATCTCTGCACAAAAAAAGGAGGGGTTGGAATCTCTCAAAGACGCTATTGTTGCACGTATTGCAGGAGGGGGAACATTAACCTCAGGCCTCAATGCTTCCTCGCGTCAAGTCGGAGAGATCCGAAAAGCCATAGATTCGCTTGCGCGCGGGATAGAGGCGTTAGAATCTAAACTGGGAGATGATGTAATAGCATTGTGTCTTTCTGAGTGTCGGCAAGCTATGGAGCGTCTTCTCGGTCTCTCTGTAGACGATGCTCTTCTGAACAAAATTTTTAATGAATTTTGTGTAGGAAAATAGATACGCCAGAGGAAAGGGGCAATAGATTATGAAGAAAAGCGCTTCCGCCAATTATCCTATACATGACTTGATTCGAGAACGTTGGAGTCCACGCTCTTTTACAGAAGAAATTCCGTCCAAAGATAAAATATTGTCGCTTTTTGAAGCGGCACGTTGGGCACCGTCATGTTATAACGATCAGCCTTGGTTTTTTCTTGTAGCTATAAAAAATAACCATGAGTCTTTTCGCAAGATGCTCTCGTGTCTAGCTGAACAAAATAGCATATGGGCTCAAAAAGCCCCTATTTTAATCATCGCTTTGGCTCGAACAACTTTTTCATTGAATGGAAAAACAAATCGCCATGCATATCATGACGTAGGAATGGCTATTCAAAATATTGCTCTGCAAGCAACCGCTCTCGGCCTGGCAGCTCATCCTATGGCGGGTTTCTCTTCCTCTCGCGTCAAAGAACTTTATAACGTGCCTGCAGATTTTGACCCCATTACTGCTATTGCAGTAGGATTCCCTGGTTCTCCTGACGCTTTGCCAGAGGAACTACGCCAGAAAGAGCTGGAAACACGATATAGAAAAAGTCTTCAGGATTTTGTTTTTGTAGATGAGTGGGGCAAATCTATATAATAAAGAACGAAAAGGTACGCTCCTCCAGGCTCCTATTGTTTTCCTCCAGCTGGGAATCCATATCATAAAAGATAAAAGGGCCTGGTTCTACATGAACCAGGCCCTAAAAAACACAAGTTACTGACGTTTCTGAATCCACTGTGGGTAATTTTCTCCAAGAGCAGGGATACTTAAAAGATCACCGGAATCTCGAGAAAGCTTAAACTTCTGTTCTACCTCTCTTATAATGTTTTTACCTTCATCTAAAATTTCTACACGAACTTTATGTGCCTTCCCTACTACAAAAACAGAATCTCTTCCCCCTGCCTTTAACATTACAGGTTCATCCACGCTGCTTATATACACTTTTACCCACGGATAGGGCTGAAAAGACTGCTCTCCAATCGTGATAGGCTTATTATCTACAAGCAACGTATATCCTTTCCCCACGTTATAAAGTAAGAAAGAAAAAAGCACCAGAATTACCATCAGCCCTACATTAACCGTTAATCGCCTCATTATTACGCCTCCCGTCTCTTCTCCGTCGTCAGGCATTGCCGCGTAAAGCTCGTCGCGCCCGCTCCCTATCACGGTGACGTCGCCACGAGTGAAGCACAAGGGCTATAGCGATGATTCCGTAAGAAACAAAAACACGGAAGTATTCTCCCAGCTGGGCTTCTCCTATAAGATATTTCCCTGCCATAGGAGAAACAACAAACATCAAATGGAAGAGTATAACCCCTATGAATACATTAGGAATTGTGGCCTTTGAAACGCTGGCTCCCCCAACAAGCAAAGCTGCGATGGCAAACATTCCCGCTTGTTCGTGGCTATTATACGTGTTCATCGTTCCAATGTTCTGAAGGAAAATAATCTGTCCATAACAGGCAAGAACGGTAGAAATAACAATAGATATAATTCTCGTTCGCTCCACAGGAATACCCGCCGAATCAGCAACTTCCATATCCTGCCCCACAGCTCGCATATCTTGCCCTAACTTTGTCTTTCGGAACCATACTACAAAGGCACAGAAAAGGGCAATAACGATAAAAGTAGCCACGGGAATCGCAACCCCACCAATAGTAATAGGGATGAGATTATCGAGACATTTCCGAATGTTTTCTAGATTCGTAACGTTACGGATGCCAAAACCTCGAGACAGCACAAGATCAGGGCTTTTAATGGGAAATACGCTGCCAAACCCATAAAGAACGATAAGCTGATAGACCCCATTCATAAAAAACCCCAAAATAAAGGACGTAACCATTTCACGTCCTTTAGCCTTGTTGAGAATAACACCACACATCCACCCTAAAAATATAGCTAGAGGGGTGGAAATAATCATAGCCAGAAGCATTCCAGGCAACCCTACTACATTCCAGTCTGTAATGAGGATAAGGCCGATCTCGCCAGCCATAGCCCCAAGGACCATTCCGAAATTGAGGCCCATCCCTGCCATAATAGGAATGAGAAGGGAAAGGACAAGAAAGGAATCTCGAGCTAGCCGAACGAGCATTTCCTGCACAAGATATTGCGTGGAAAATCTCGAAATAGGGATAGCTACGGCGCTCAATACCAAGAATATTATTGGAACTGCGTTGCTAATAAGAAAATGAGAGAGGTCGTCTCGGAAAGACGATTTTTTTGTCATCATGATTTCATTTTCACCGCCCTCGTGAGAGCATACAGAATCATGCCGTTAGAAACAATGATTCGTATAACTTCCGACATGTCCGTCTCGATTAAACTATTAATAACCGATGGCGTCATTGTCAAAATACCCTGGAACAAAATTGTCCCAACAACCACGTTAAAGATAGAGGCCTTGTTCACCGATGCTCCCCCGATAAGAATGGCAGCCACTGCGGGGAAAGCCATATAAAAAGGCCCCATGTACAACTGAATAAACCCGAAACTCTGCTCATAAATAATAATTCCTACGGCTCCTAAGACAGTAGAGAGAACGACAGAGAGAGTTCTCATTTTATCTACATCCACCCCTGATGCTTTTGCATATTCCGGGTTTGATCCTACAGTGGTCATTGCTGTTCCAATCTTTGTTTTCATAAAGAGCCACATGAGAAAACACATGAGGGCAAAAAACAGAAGCATCCCCGTGGGGCAATAAAAGAATCTTCCGATTTTAAAAGCAAAAATATCGCTGATAGCCTTACTCCAAAAGCCATCGACAGAAATGGTGGTACGTAGCCCCGTTCCAGCATACCCCCACACCATGTTGGGGCTTTTATAAGGGAGCATTAGCCACATAATACACATGAAGGCCACAGAAGAGAAACCTACATACGTAGCTATCATCATCTCTCCGCCTTTAACTCTGTTAAGGAGCTGTCCATACAACCATCCTAAGACGGCCGCAATAGGAACAGCGATAACCATTGCTATCAAAATCCCCGGAAGCCCGGTAACTCCTATTTCAATACTGGTCACTGCACCTAGAAGTCCAGCAATAATTCCTAAGGGGAGGCCAAAGTTCAAGCCACACCCAGCCTGAACCATGGGAACCATGGCTAATACCATAACACCATTCATTCCAAAACGAACCAATGTATCGCTTATAGAAGCATCGACCCGAACTCTTACAAAGGGAGCGACAACAAAGAGGACCCCTAGGAATAAGGCTATTATTACCCGTGGCCATCCAGCTTTTTCGACAAAGCTTCGCAATGTATTCATCATGCTCCCACCTTCTCCGCACCATTTTGAATAGCACCAAGCATAAGCAAACCGAACTCGGTGGACGGGCTTGTCGCAGGACGGGTTCCTGCTATTTTCCCTTCATTGACAATCGCTATCCTATCGCAAATTGAACGAAGTTCTTCAAGCTCGGAAGAAATCATAACAATAGTCGTACCTTGTTTTTGATTATATTCACGAAGGGTATCGAGAACAACTCTCTTCGCCCCCACGTCAATACCCCGCGTAGGTTCAGATACGAAAAGCAATTTAGGATTTAAAGCAAAAGCCTTCGCTAAACATATCTTCTGCTGATTACCACCAGATAGTTCTTGAACTCGCTGATGTCCGCCTGTGCACTTAATATCCAGAGACTGAATATACTCTTCAGCACATTCCGCTATAGCCTTTTCATCTCGAATTTTAACAAGCCCTCCACATACTGGCTTCAAAAATTTGTTTTGTGTCTGAAGAGCTGTGAAAATAATGTTCCACGATATGGGTTCTTCCAGCAAAAGCCCCACACCGCGACGATCTTCTGATACAGAAGCTATTCCAAGAGAAAGGGGAGAGCGAGGATCATTCAAAACGATAGCCTGTCCACCAAAAGAGACTGAGCCACCAGAAGGATACATGCCCATAATGCCGTTAGCTATGCCAAGCTTCCCCTGACCTGCCAATCCTCCGATACCAAAAATTTCCCCTTCTTTAACTGTAAAAGAAACGTCTCGGACAGTCTCTCCAGGCATATCTACCCACAGATGCTCCACATGAAGAATATCTTTACTTAATGGTTTTTCCCTTTCTTGCCGAGCAAAAGCAGATTCAATGCTTCTCCCCACCATATGAGAGGCAATCTCCATTACATTCGTCTTTTCCGGAGTCGTTTCATGTACAACTTGGCCATCTCGCAAAATTATAATTTTATTGCAAACATCGATAACTTCATGCAATCTGTGAGAAATAAAGATTATAGCAATCCCCATAGACGACAACTTTTTCATTGATGCTAAAAGTATCTCTGCTTCCGATTCTGTCAAAACAGCGGTAGGTTCATCCAGCACTAAAAGCTGCGTCTTTTCTTTATCAATTTCTCTGGCTATTTCAGTGAATTGTTTATGCCCGACAGGCATTTCCGATACGAGAGTATCTGCATCTATAACTACATTGAGTTTTTCAATAGCTTTTACAGCTCGATCTTTCATTTTAGACGTATCAAGGGTCCGAAGACGCTCCCCAAAAGACTCCACAAGAACATTGTATTTTGTAGATTCTCTATTCAAAACAATATTTTCTGCGGTAGAAAAACCTGGGATCAGGGAAAATTCCTGATGTACCATGCCTATTCCTGCCTCTAAAGCGTCAAAAGGGCTTTTGAACTGAACTTCCTGGCCGTTAATACTAACTTTTCCCTCATAGCCTCCAGTTTCTTGAATAACCGGCATTCCAAATAATATATTCATGAGGGTGGATTTGCCGGCACCATTTTCTCCGACCAACCCCAAAATTTCCCCTTTTTCAAGGGTAAAACTAATATCCTTCAGAACTCTGTTACCAAAATACGCTTTACCGATGTTTTCCATTCTCAATAAGGGCTCAGATAAAGCCATTATAGTCACCTCTTCATACTCCAAGGCCCCTCTTACAGCAGGCCTTAGGCCTTATTTTCCCCTGCTCTTATAAACAGGAAAAAGGGGAGGAATAGGGACTTCCTCCCCTTTTAGGAAAGGCTTAAGTTATATTCACGGAGCCTACTATTTAATGGTGAAGTATTTTTCAGGAACAACGACATCGGTCATACCAAGATATCCAAGACCGAACACATAGGTATCCTGATAGACGAGCACGTGATTCTTCTTCTCTACGCCGGTAGCTACATCGGTATAAAGACTTCCGTTCCATTTAGCTCCTGGTGTATATTTTCCGTAGCAATCAAAAAGCTGCTCCACATTACCCACTTCTGATGTTTTCTCAATAACTCTCTTCGCAAACTCACCAAGAGCTGCGGTAGTGGTGTAACCATAAGAGTACGCCCATGTGCCCATTCTCTTGGCACCGCCCTTATCAGCAACAGCCTTCTCTACTCTTTCAAGGATTGCCGGCCAATCGCCTTTCACATCAGAAAGCTCGATGCCCAAAGCTCCGGGATACCCCATAAGAGGTGAAGGAAGGTCGGCCTCCACAAAATAGCCGCCCTCTTCAGCAATTCTCTTCAACAAAGGTTCGGTATGAGCGTCATTGGTGCAGAAGAAAGCCGTATCTTTTCCATATTTTTCAAGCCAAGCTGGAACCTTTTCAAGAATAAACTGCTGTGCTCCTGCTACGCCAACGTCGCTGGTGGGATCTGGAGCCGTCTCAAAATGGAAACCCATCCCTAGATCTTTACAAGCCTCTTCCATAATGTTACGACGACGGGAAAGGAGCTCATAGCTCATATGGCGCGGGAAGGAAATATGAACAAATTCTTTTGCTCCCATTTTCTGGGCTGCTGCAACAATCAAGTAGCCTCGAGCAATATTGTCACAGTTAATAACTAAGTCTGCGGCAGACTCGATAACACCTGGATCTTCGTGAGCTTCACCAGCAAAAAGAAGGATGTCAGGGCGTTTCTCACGCACTCTTCGGAAAGCTTCTGTGGTTCCTGGGATAGCCTGGTTCACCACGATGGCCTTCATCAATGGGTCGTCGGCAAGACCAGCTATCTGAGCAATAGTCGTTTCCATTTCTACCATGAAGTTATCAGGGTATGTAATATGCTGGATCATGCCACCGTCGCTGACGCTTCCGTACTCTTCAATAAGACGCTCAGCGCCACGAAGGTCATCTTCCGACTGAGAAACTGTACCTGTGCAAATACCGATATGGAACTTGGCAGCTTCAGCTGGTGCTTCTGACGTTTTCTCCGCTGGAGCTTCGGCTGGTTTCTCTGCCGGCTGTTCAGCCGGTTTTTCTACTGCCTGCTCCTGAGGTTTGTTGCCTACAACCATCCAACCTCCAACTGCAACAAGAAGAACAATAACCAAAATGACGAGTTTCTTCATTACCCTACCCCCCACTTAATAAGTATGAATCAACTTACTTGTTTGAAGAGTATCTCATTGCTATTTTATTGTCAATGCATAGAAAAGACAAGATAATTGTTTATTAGAGAGTTATTTCTTTACTAAGGTAAATAAAAAAATAAAAAATAAACGGGAGGACAGTTGCGTCCTCCCGTGGAAAAGGGGAATATATTTTAAAATGGCACGGCCAAGCCATTCAAAAAATATAAAACTCTATCTACAGCACTTCAGCCATACCCGCCATGAGTACAACAAAAAGAAACGCTGCTCCGGCACAGGCAGAGAGTATAACCCGGTTTTTCATAGTTCCTCGAACCTCCTTTAAGCTTGAGAGAAAATCCTTTTTAACTCTGGTTATAGTATAGATAAAAAAAGCACAAATATCTTGGGATAAAAACACAGTAAAAGATATTATTTACTGCAAATTATTGTATTTTTAGACAAAACATGCTTAAATAAAAACAAAATTCCCGTAAGGGGGAACTATCAAAATGCTTGATAAAATAGCACAAAAAATAGCTTCATCCACAGCAGAATTAATCGGGATAGATATTATTATCACCGATGAAAAGGGGATGATTATCGGGGCAAGCGATCCCAGTCGGAGAGGCACTCTTCACGAGCCATCGCTAGAGGTCATTCGAACTGGACAAAACTCTATTCAACAGGAACAAGACGTACAACACTTACAAGGGGTAAAATCTGGGGTGACTCTTCCTATAGAATTCACAGGGAAACGGATAGGAACCATAGCCCTTGCAGGAGTTCCCTCAAAAGTAACTCCGTTTGGAATGCTCGTGAAGAAACACACGGAGCTTATCCTCAGCGAAAAAATGTTTTCTGAGGTTTTCTTCCTCCGAAGCAGGGCCATCCAGAACCTTTTAGAACAAATAGCTGCTTTTGATCCAGAAAAAGATGATGAAACTTCTCTCTTGGCTACTGCGAGAGGCCTTGGTTTTGAACTGCAAATTCCGAGAATAGCTGTCGCTATAGAACTTCTCGATGCCCGTGCCGTTACCTCTCAGGGATTAGAGATTGAAACCGTTCCTTACACACAAATGGACATTATGATGGCCATTCGAACTATTTTTAATCGCCCACAAGATATTTCTACGATGATGGATTCCGGTCGTTACGAAATCCTACGGGCAGCCAACGCTCTACTCAATGAAAAAGAAGTTGTACAGAGAACCTGGAAGGAATGCGAAAAGCTGAAGAAACTCATGGAAGGGAAAGGACTGCATGTTGTAATAGGAATTGGTTCTTTAGCTCAAGATATATCATGCTTACCAGCGTCTCATCGTGATGGATGGAAGGCAGTTACCATTGGTAAAAACATCCACTATAGCCCCAGTATATACTCTATCTCCGATTTGATGCTCGAAGATTTACTGACTACTGCGAGTCGAGATATAGCGAAGCGCTATCGGGAATCCATCCTGGCCCCTTTAAAAGCAACATCAGACAGCGTTGAACTTATAAACACGTTCCGCGTTTGGTGCGAACATCGTTTCAGCCCAAGTGGAGCTGCAAAAGCTCTTAGCATTCACAAAAATACCCTTAACTATAGAATCAATAAAATAGAGTCTATGTGCAATATCGACTCTCAGAATTTTCGCGAACTTTTATCTCTTTATATAGCTATCCTTATTAATGAACTTTCTGACCGAAACACCGATCAGCTTTCCTCTCGATAGTTCACAATTCCTACTCCTATAAGAACCAAACCCCCTCCTACAAGAGTAGAAAACGAAATAGGTTCGTCTAGGAAAAACGTAGCTACAGCCACTGCTACAATTGGATTAAGATAAAGAAAGGCACCTACCTCTGAGGCAGGAAGTTTTTTCAAAGCATCATACCAAAAAACATAGGCTATAGCTGAACAGAAAACACCTAAAAAAATGACGCTATACCAACCTGACTTATCAAGTATAAAAACCTCCTGGCTCCCCTGGAAAAAGAAGGGGACTGAACAAAAAATCCATCCGGAAAGAATCACATAAAACATGGCAAGACTTGAAGACATCCTCTGTAAAATCCTACGAGATAACACAGAAAAAAGAGCCCAGGTAAACGATGAGAGGAGGACCAATCTCTCCCCCAGATTACCTACATTCCCCCACCCGCTCCACAGAGAAGATAAATGCCCTTTAGACACGATAAAAAGGACACCGAAGGCAGCCAAAAATATTCCTCCTAACTGAATAGAAGAAAGTGCTTCCCAAAGAAAAAAGGCCCCCAATAAAGCGATAAGAATAGGAGTCCCGGCAATAATCAAACCAGAGATACCTGCCGCTGCCGTTCGAAGACCCAAAGATTGGATATAGTTATGAAGAAATACGCCAAGGAACCCCAAGAAACACAGCTCTACAACTTGCCGAAAAGAGAGCGGGTGGAACCCATTCTTCACCCACAAAATTCCCCCTAAAACCACGGCTCCTATACCAAAACGAAGCCATAAAAGAGTAAGAGGAGAAACCTGAGAAACCACCATCTTGATCGCCGTAAAAGAACCTCCCCAAAAAACAACTGCAAGCAGCGCCTCCAGTCTGGCTCCCGTTCGCTCCGTCACGTTACAACCTCCTCTAAAAACTGAGAGGGTTAGTTGCTATCTGGAATTTTGCTTATTTTCTTTTCAAAACGAGCATCTAACTCCTGTTGATAAGAAAAAATATTTTTTATATATTTTGTATTATTCCCTCCGCAATAAGAGGCTAGGGCCTTGGCTAAATCACCATCTGCCGAGTTGAGGTAACATGAAAAAATGTACGTTCCTACAGAGATGTTATTTTTGGGTTTCATCATTTCTGCCAAGGACTTTATATGAGAAAAGGCCTTGCCTATATTATTACGATGAACTTTCCAGTTGATCTGCATAAGTCCATACGCCGCTTTAGATCGAGCCTCATGATAAGCTCGCGATTCTTTTATAATAATTGAAGCTACAATAAAAGGGTCAACGCCAAATTGGTTGCCTGCCTCAAGAACATAATGAGCATATTTTTCAGCCCGATCTTTCTCTAGTGATCCATTTTTATCCTGAAAAAACTCAGCAATGGCCTCTTTCCGAACTTGAGCCTCCATCTCTTGTTTCGCCTGAAGCTCTCTTTGGCGCTCCATCTCTGCTGCTCTCTTCTGTTCCATCTCCATCTCTTTAAGCTCTTTTTCTTTTGCAAAAACCTCGGAAGGAATGGAAAGATACTGTCCCTCAGCATAAGAGGGCGGAGCCGTAATACCCATCAAAAGAAACAGAAGGGTAGAGAAAAAAAACACTCTTTCTGTTTTATGGAGTGTCATCCTAGCAACTCCTTTCCTTTTTCATAACATTCTCTAAAAATATTTTCTGGCAAAAAAAGCCCCCCTGTTAGCCAAGCTATGTGGGTGCCCCCAGAAGGGATGTCCTGTGTGACGAGAGGCCCCTTCAAGCTTGCTGCAGCAGAGGGTTCTATTTTGCAATCCTCAGAATCTCGTAAAAGGGTCAACAACCGATAAAGATCATCATCCTCTATCGTGTAAATACCATCAATGAGATAGCGCTCTAAACCCATAACCAGCTTAGAGGGGGATCCTACCGCTAGCCCGTCAGCTTCCGTCAACCCATCAATGCCGTAGTCAACAACTCGAACGGAGTCGTCATTTTTCAGCATTCCCAAAAGTACAGAAGGAGAATGGGTCGGCTCCACAAAGTAACATCGAGCCGCATCCCCGAAAAGGTGTTTTAACCCAAAAGTTATGCCACCAGGAGCGCCTCCCACACCGCAAGGCAAATAAACTTGGAGAGGGGTATCTTCACATATATGAATGCCCAGGCTCTCGAGCTGTGTTTGAAGGCGAAGAGCAGCTACAGCATAGCCCAAGAAAAGGTCAACAGAATTTTCATCGTCTATAAAATAGGCCCGTGGATCCCCCGCACATTGGCGCCGTCCCTCTTCTACTGCTCGAGAATAATCTTCAGTATGCTCTATAACTGTCACCCCATGTTTCCGAAGAAAATCTTTCTTCCATTGCTTAGCATCTCGAGACATATGAACGGATACTTGGAAGCCAAGGGCGGCAGAAACAATACCTATGCTCATCCCTAGATTTCCAGTGGATCCAACAGATATTTTATATTGGGAAAAGAAGTTACGGAAAGATTCATTACAAAGAACGCTGTAGTTATCAGTGATAGAAAGTATCTTTGCCTGAAAGGCAAGGTCTTCTGCATGCTTTAGGACTTCATAAATACCGCCACGCGCCTTTATAGAGCCAGCTACTTTCAGTTCGCTATCACACTTTAAAAGGAAGCGCCCTTCTATTTTCCGCCCGTAGTAGTTTCCCATATTTTTTTTAAAGGAATGGGCTTCTCGCAGAGGTGACTCAATAACCCCATTTTCCGTTTCAGGGAAGGCTTCTTTGAGGAAAGGAGCAAAACGCTGTAACCTGGCTTGAGCCTCTTGTATATGGAGAAAAGTTACAGGCAATTTTTTTAAAAGGTCAGCTGATTTTTCCTTCTCTTCGTTAAACCATGTTACAGGCTTCATTTGGAGGACATCTTGAAGTACCTGGGTCGTTTCCGGCACAACAAATCACCTCTTCCTCTTGTTTATCGAAGTATTCTAATTCAACATTGCTATACAATCAACCCGCCATTATACGGAGGTAGATGTTCGCCTTTCATGAAACCAGTAACGAAATCGCCAAGATAAGATATAAATAGGGGGTACAGCAAAAAGAGCGAGCGTACCTCCGGCTACAAGACCACCTATAGAAACAATAGCCATTGGAGCCCTATATGGCCCACCTTCCCCCAGACCTAAAGCAAGGGGAAGCATAGCTATAATTGATGTCAGATCTGCCATTACAATGGGACGAAGTCTCACCGCACACGCTTCTTGTATGGCTTTAAAAGGCTCAATACCCTCCTTTCTCCTTTTTTCACCATAATCGATGATAATAATTGCATTATTTACTACAAGGCCCACAAGCATAATCATCCCTAAAAGTCCGTAAAGAGAGACTGCCGTCCTTGTTATAAAAAGAATTGGAATAACACCAATGGCTGAAAGAGGTAGCGTTATCATTATGATAAGAGCAAAAAGATAAGATTCCAGAATAGCCGCTATCATAAGAAAGGTGAGAATGACAGACATGGCAAAAGCCGAATAAAGGTAGGCAAAATTTTCTTTAATATCTTCTACTTCTCCTGCAAATGAAAATTTATATCCTTGAGGTAGAGAAATATCTTGAACACGCTTCTGTATCTTTGCGAAAGCATCACCGACACTCCGGTTGTTTACATTAGCCGATATTGTAATAGCTCGGTTACGATCTGAGCGTAATATACTTGTGGGGCCCGTACCGTAACTAAGATCTACCACTGAGGAAAGGGGGATAAATTCTTCTCTGAACGGCAAGGGGAAATCTTGTATTTTTGCTATGGCATCGGCATGTAGAGGATCAAGAATTGTGAGGATATCATACTCCTTCCCTTCCTCCCTGAAGATGCCTGCCTTCGTACCAGTAATGTAATTTCGAACAGTATCAACCACAGCTTCTGTCGTAAGACCGAGATAGCCAAGTCGCCACGACACAGGAGAGATACGATACTCTGCCCGCCCTAACCTCCAGTTCGTGTCTACATCAACTACGTTAGAAGTTTCTTTCATAATATCAACAACTTGAAAGGCTATTATATTAAGGGTTTCTATACTTTCTCCAGAGACAATAATCTGAATAGGCTTCCCTGGGGATCCCCCTCCACTCACTGAAGCGCTAATGCTGCTTCGTACATCAGGGATAGAATTTAAGTAGCCTCGAAGTTGTTCTGCCAGCATAAAAGAGCTCGGCCGATGAGGATCGTCTGTAAGAAGCACTCTCAAACGGCTTCTATTCACTCCGGTTTCAGATCCACTTCCTCCAACAGCTACTTCTACCGCTTCTACACTAGGTAAAAAACGAAGGTATCTTTCCACTTCTCCCGTGATTTTTTCTGTATAAGTCAAGGAGGCATCCGAAGGAAGTTCTAATGTAATCTCCATTACGCCTCGATCTACCTTAGGAATAAATTCCACTCCCAAACGAGGAATTAAGAAGAGGCAAAACAAGAAAAGGCATATAAAAAAACTTATAGTGACATAAGGATATTGTAATGTTCCCTTTACAAATGAACGATGTCCTGCCTCGAATCTGTTATAAGGCCCAATCCACCAAGATGTCATTTTTCGCTCTAAAGAGGAGGGAGCTTTTTCGTAATGGACTTGAGCCATGACCATCGGGGTCAGCGTCATCGCTACCCAAAGAGAAAAGAGCGTAGAGAAAACGATAGTTATGGCAAAATCCTTCAAAAACTGGCCCGCAATGCCCTTCATAAAAATGACCGGAATAAAGACTCCAAGGTTTGTTGCTGTGGTCGAAAAAACAGATAGCGCAATTTCTTCTGTCCCCTTCTCCGCCGCATCCAAAGATGAGAAGCCAAGATCTTTGTACCTGGAAATGTTTTCGAGAACAAGAATGGAGTTATTCACTAAAATGCCAATGGAGATGGCAATACCCAAAGTACTCATCATATTCATCGTCATGTGAGTCATAAACATGGGGATAAAAGTAGAAACAACTGCTGTAGGCATAACGATACCTACTACCACTGTAAGAGAAAGACGCTGAAAAAAAAGAAACAATACAAGTCCTGTAAGAAAAATGCCCACCACCATGTCGCGAAACACATTGTGAATAGCTTCTTTGACAAAAGAAGATATGTCATCAGTAATAGTTATATCAAATCCCTCTGGTAATGAAGAGCGGAGTTCATCCAGCGTTTGTCTGATACGAGAGCTTAGATCCACTACATTACTTCCAGGTCTGGATATACAGTCGAGAAGAATGGCATCTTTCCCTCCGTACTTCGCATATCCTCTCCGTTCTTCTGTGGTATCTAGTATTCTGCTCAAATCTCCAAGGCGCACGGCAATAGCTCCTTTGAGAGAAATATAAATATTTTCTAGCTCCACAACCTTTTGAGCTTCGCCTAAAACTCGCACAGAAAATTCTTTTCGACCTTGGACAATATGGCCAGAAGGGTCGTTTCGGCTTCCCATTTGAATCGCTTCTGCTACCTTCTGGGGAGAGACTCTATATTGATAGAGCTTTATTGGGTCTAGATATACATGTATCTCGCGCTTTAAACCGCCTAGTATTTCGACTCGCGCTAACCCCTCTATTTGCGTTAAACGTCGTTGGATTTTATCTTCTACAACATCGTAAGCATATTGAGAAGGGAGGTTAGAGGTTACCGCTATAGTCATAAACGGGAAGGCATTAATATCAAATTTTTCGGTTACAGGATCCTCAGCATCTTCTGGCAATAAAGCAGAAATAGTTTTAATTTTATTAGAAACGCTGACGGTAGCATCTGAAACATTAACGTCATATTCGAACTCTATAACTACAAAGGAAACCCCTTCAAGAGAGTAGCTAAGGATACGTTTTACTCCTTCTACCTGAGCCACCGCATCCTCAATAGGTTTGCTCACAAGCAGTTCTATTTCAGAAGGTCCCGCTCCTCGATAAGTAGTGCTTACTGTGACAACCGGAATATCTACTTCTGGAACAAGAGCAACTCCAAGATTTGCGTAACTATATAGACCAAGAACGACTGCTATTAAAACTGTTACACTTGTAAAAACGGGACGGTTTATAAATATCTGTATCAATTTCATGATACCACCACCAAGCATTATAGCTGGTCCTTTTTTTCAATGACCTGAATAAGAGCCCCGTCATAGATCTTATCCAAGCCTTCCCTCACAAGAAAACTCCCTTCATCAAGCCCTTCTTTTATTTCTATCAAACTATTCTGACTCTCTCCCGTAACAACCTTTCTTCGCACCGCCCTCCCTTCTTTTATAAGAAAGACATAAACGTCTTTTCCCTCTCTGCGTAAAAGATCGTCAGGAATAGCTACAACTCCGTCTTTGGCATCCAATCGAACCTTCACTTCTACAAAAGAACCTGGGGGAAGGCAAACACCTTTCTCGAGAGAAATAAGGCACCGATACATACCAATATCCGCTAGTGCTTCAGGATCCACTCTCTTCACTACACCTCGTAAAATATTTGTATTTTGCAGTATCTGGCACTGAGTGAAAGGAGTAAAGTGCTCTATATCCGGATAAGGAATATTGACCTCTACTTCAAGATGTTCAAGGTTCCCCAAACGAAAAAGTTCTTGCCCTGGCTCCGCCATCTCGCCTACTTCTATGTTTTTCGAGAAGATGACCCCCTTCAGAGAGGAACGAACTAATGTGCGCTTTAACAACATCTGCGCCTCTTCAAGACGAGCTTTTTTCTCAGCTACAAGAGCCAACGCCCGCTCTACCTCCTGCTGAGAAATCCCTCCTGACGCATACAGATTTTTTTTACGTTTAAGATCTCTCTGAGCATTTTCATAATCGGCGAGTTTAGACGCAGAATCCGAAGATTGCGCTATATTTGAAAGTTCGGCAAGAATTTGATTAGGCTCCACCTGATCTCCAACATCCACATATACAGTTGTCACATATTCCCTGACATATACCGTAACTGTCTGTTCAGAGACTGGGCGAATTTTCCCATAATATAATTTCCAATATTCCCAGTGAGACTCTTCCACCTTATAAGACATCACTGGAATAGCTTGCTGCTGCGTTGTTACTTTAAGTGTTTCTTTATCTCCATTCGCCCATAATCGCAACAAGAGGAAGATTCCAATTACTATAGCAAGCCCCGCCACCACCCCTATAAAAAAACGAATCCTCATGACGAAAACTCACTTCCTCTGTCTCATCAACTCCTCTTTCAGAGCTGGGGAAGTATAAACTTTATAAACGCCCTTAACGGTATAATATTCTAAAAATTTCAAGGCTGTCAAGGAACGTTTTGCCCACTTACAAAATAAGGGAGGACAAGAGTTGACAAAGAGTAAAACATCTGCATAATAGGAGAGCATAAGAAAGGGATAGTAAAAAGTGGCCCTCTTTTTGCAGACGGGTCACTTTTTTTATGCCCCAATAGAAACGGGAGGCACTATTACATTTATGGAACAAAACTATTTTGAAGAATACAGCCTTCGGCCAGAACTTTTACGGGCCTTGGCAGAGAAAGGTTTTACAACACCTACACCTGTACAAGACCGAGTTCTATCAGAAGACATTGCCGAACGAGATATTGTCGTTCGAGCACGTACCGGATCTGGAAAAACCCTAGCTTTCCTTCTCCCCTTATTGCAAGAAACATCTCGAGGCGACCGCTCCTCCAATATTCTTATTCTTTCTCCCACTCGAGAACTTTCTCAGCAAATATGGAAAGAAGCCTGCTGGCTCGGTGATTATCTAGATCTTTCTGTAGCATCTCTTGTAGGCGGCATGGATATGTCGCAACAGATCCGATCTTTACGCAACGGATCCGCTATTGTAACAGGAACCCCAGGGCGGGTTCTTGATCATATACGCAGAGGAACCCTTGTTACTACAGATATACATACTGTAGTTCTCGACGAAGGGGATCATATGCTCGATTTAGGTTTCAGAGAGGAACTTGAAGCTATACTTGAAAGTCTTGTGAATTGCCAAAGGACATGGCTTTTCTCAGCAACTATGCCCCCAGAGATACATTCTCTTTCTAAGAAGTTCCTTAAAAGCCCCTTGTTTATTTCTCTTTCAGAAGAAGGGGAGGCCAACGAAGACATTACGCATGAGGTCTACCTTGTTCCTTTTAAACATAAGGAAGAAGGACTCGTAAATGTTATTTTATGGGAGAAACCTGTTAGAGCCATTATTTTCTGCCATACACGGGTGGAGACAGTGGATTTAAGCCGACGACTTCACGATGAAGGTTTTCAAGCAGTGTGTCTTCATGGCGAAATGACTCAAAGAGAACGGAACACCGCTCTCTCGCAGTTCAGAAGTGGTCGAGTACCCCTTCTCGTTGCTACAAATGTAGCAGCACGAGGTTTGGATATACAAGGCGTTTCTCACGTAATTCAGATGGGACTCCCTGATAACAGAGAAACTTTCGTACACCGTAGTGGTCGTACTGGCCGAGCCGGACATGAAGGTCGGGATTTGCTCGTCCTTTCTCCTAAAGAGGCTTCAAACTTTAAACGCATGGTAGGGCCTAAGATCAAGTTTACGTGGAAAAATGTGCCGGATCCCAAAGATATACGGCATAAGCAGAGAGAAGCCTACGAAGAAAAAATTCTTACTGCAGATCATTATGAACAAGAAGAGTACTTAGAGTGGGCTGACGCTCTTCTTAGCAATAATGATTCACAGAAGTTGACAGCACGTTTGCTTGGCCTACTTTTTGCCCGTAAACAATCCGGATACCCTTTAACAACAGAACTAGAACGAGAGATCAAAGATGCTAACAGACCTAAACGTTCTCGCACGCCCAAGGAAGAACTGTGTTCATCGGCTTTTGTTATCCGTTTGGAAAGAGGCAGGAGCCACGGCTGGGATGTAGGCAAAATATTGCGGATTATATGTTCAACCCTCCATATCGAAAAATCTGGAGTTGGAGCAATCCGCCTAAAAGATGACCATTCGTTGGTAGAACTTTTACCTACGTCAGAGAAAGAATATCGACGATACGGGAATAAACTTGTAGAAAAAGGATTACTGCATGAAGCTCTTTCTGAGACACGAAAGTCTCCTCGCAAAGGTGGGGGAAAAGGCGGAGAGAAAAAAGCAAACAAAGGTTTCCGGCACCGTAAAAAAGAAAAAAGATAAAAGTTAAAAGTAAAGATATATAGAAGAGATAAATAAAAAAGGGTTGCCGCTTGGCAACCCTTTTTACTATTTTCGATGAATGATTTAAAGAAAGGCTACAACTTCTGAACGTTAGCAGCTTGCGGTCCCTTGTCTCCTTGTGTTACATCAAAGGAAACCCGCTGGTTTTCGCTCAATGTTTTAAATCCATCCCCCAGAATAGCACTGTAATGGACAAAGACATCTTTTCCCTCATCGGTCGTAATAAATCCATACCCTTTACTATCATTAAACCATTTCACTGTGCCCTGAGCCATAAAAGAGAAGCCTCCTAGTACTTGAATATAGAGCCGTTTCTGTATATTTCGGCTGTTAGACAATACCCGATTTAGTAAATACTGTCAAGCAATCTTTAACGTTTTGCGCACCTTAAACAATTTAAGCATGCAATGAAAATTCGACAACATTCCTTTTTTAGCAGACATTTTTTATAATACACTTGTCTTAAACTTCAGCAAACAGCCTTATAAAGTATTCAAAAAAGAAATGTCATCGATCTATTATCTCTCGTGATATAATTCCAGCCGCAGAATAGATGAAAAGGTGAAAAAATTGATTCAATTGTCAAACATAACCCATTTTTTTGGAGAACAAACTCTTTATAAAGAACTAAATTGGATAATTCCTTTCGGAACTAAAACTGGATTTGTAGGAAACAATGGTAGCGGAAAGACTACTCTTTTCAAAATCCTCATGGGATCTATAGAACCCCATGAAGGGAATGTATTCTTTCCTAAAGATTGCCGTATAGGATATCTGCCCCAAGATCTTGTGGAAATAGAAGACATTCCGCTCTTAGAGTACCTACAAAAACAGGCCGGTGTCTACAAAACAGAGAAAGAGCTGAAAGCCCTTGAAAAGGCTATTACTCAGGCTGTGGAAAGTGGGCAAGAATATTACCAGCTCTTAAAACATCATGATCTTATACTTCACCGCTATGAACAGCAGGGAGGCTATGAATTCTCTGCTATGGCTCAGAAAGTCATGAAAGGATTAGGTTTTTCCAATGAAGACATCCACCGTAAAAGCAGTGAGTTTTCTGGCGGATGGAAAATGAGGATATCTTTAGCGGCCCTTCTCCTTTCCGCACCAGATATTCTTCTACTTGATGAACCTACCAACCATCTCGATACTGAAAGTATGGAATGGCTCGAAGAATGGCTCCTTTCCTTTAACGGAACTCTCGTGGCTATTTCCCATGACCGGAGATTTCTTGATAAGGTCTGTTCTGTTACTGCCGAACTTTCTAACAAAACTATTACCGTATATAAAGGGAATTTCTCGTGGTATCTAGAAGAGAAAGCACGTAAAGAAGAAGAGTTAGAGCGAACTTTCAAAAAACAAAAAGAAGAGATCGAGAAGACAAAAATCTTCATTGAGCGTTTCCGTTATAAAGCAACAAAAGCAGCTCAGGTTCAAAGTAGAATTCGACAACTTGAAAAAATGGACTTCGTAGAATTAGACAGCGAGGAACGGGCTATAGCCATTCATTTTCCACCATGCCCCAGAAGTGGACATAATGTTCTTTCTGTAGAAAGGGCAGGAAAGCAGTATGATGCTCACTGGGTCTTCAGCGATATATCGTTCAATGTAACTCGTGGTGAAAAAATTGCTTTAGTCGGAGTTAATGGAGCAGGAAAATCAACTTTATCACGACTGATAAGCAAGGCAGAACCTCCCACTGAGGGAAAGGTTCTCTACGGTTACAATGTCAAAATGGGATTTTTCTCCCAGGAAAGCGCTCAGAACCTCGATTACAAGCGCACTGTCTGGGAAGAAATATCTCATACTGGTTATCTTGGCTCTGATGGAGAAAAACGGAATCTCCTTGGTGCCTTTCTTTTTTGCGGCGATGATATTTATAAGTCTATATCCGTGCTTTCAGGAGGAGAAAAGTCCCGAGTCGCCTTACTTAAGCTTCTTTTAAAAGAAACAAATTTGCTGATCCTTGACGAACCAACAAACCATCTGGACATGCGTACACGTGATATTTTTCAGCAGGCATTAATGGAATACAGTGGAACGTTGATCATCGTCTCTCACGATAGATACTTTCTCGATAACCTGGTTTCACGTGTTATTGAAATTCGGGATGGGCAAATTTACGATTATCCCGGCAATTATTCTTATTTCATTGAGAAACGAAAAGCTCTTTCTCAAGCAGAGAAAGTAGCATTGATGAATGAAGAGGCTAAAGCCAGCAGTACGAACAAAGAAAATGAGCGAGAAAGGAGACGGAAAGAAGGAGAGATACGTAATATAATTTATCGGGAAAAGCAGAAAGTTAATAAAGTTCTCGAGCCTTTGGAACAATCCATAGCAGAACTGGAGTCAGAGAAAGCAGAAATTGAAAAACAACTTTGTTCTTCAGATTTTCTAATAAATTCGGAGGCTGTCCAAGAAGTTATGGTAAGACATAATTTCATTGAAACCCAACTTGAGGAAAAGATGAAGGAGTGGGAAGTCCTTATGGAAAAGCTAGAGGCAATAGAAGAAGAAAACACTTCGTCTGTTTAAAATTATGAAAAGACACGATCCTTTTAGACGAATCGCCCCTTTTTATGATTTTTTATAATTTTTTCAGGTCTCTATAAAACCCAAGAGATACTTCGCATATTACTTCTTAATGATAGAATACTTACAAGGAACATAGTTGTGATTCTTAAGGAGGATATGCAATGAGACGATTTCCCCTCTATTTTGTAATATGTTTCTTTATAACATTATTGGTCGTTAACACAGGTTTTGCGGCTACGCTGCCCGTTATGACACCGGGACAAAAACTTCAATACCATTTTATAAAACAACTAGATCCTGAAAAAATGGTTATGATTTTCGACGAAGAGCCTGGAGAAGAGGGGTATATTCGCGACGTTTACATGGATCTTAAGGGAGCTGTTATAGGTGGGGTGCGAATTAAAAGCCTCGTTATACGAGGCTCGGGGATCCAGCTCTCTCCTGTTCACACATGGGGTGAAGACGGCCCTGAAGTAGAGCAGATATTGAATATTCACGCCAAAGGAATCATTGACGAAAACGACATTAACCAGAATCTTCTACAAAAAGAATTCGGAGACAACGATCATTGGCACAACCTTCAGCTCGATATTCATCCTGGTGGAATATATGCTAAAGGTTATTATCTGGTCCGAATGTTATTTAAACTTGATATCCTTATAGAGATAGAAAGTCGTTTGAAGATCGTAGATTTTCAACAAATATGGCTTGACCAATATACAGTACGGGTAAATCGAGTAGACATCCCAGCTTTCATTACGGAAAAGGCCGTATCCCAAATTCAGCCTCTTCTTGACTTAAGCCGTTTTGTCTTCCCCCTTAAGTTAACGTCCATATCCTATGATGATACGTCCATAACTCTTTCGAGTTCCAGAGAGCCAGAACCTTTTGACGGCATCATCTACCAATATGAAAAGGGGGTTTCTGACCCTGTGGTCTGCTCGCCCAAATTAAAGCGATAGTACCCATATCGCGCCGCACCCCATAGTCCCATATCCTCTCTAAGCAAAACATACAGTGGGATGCGAGATAAAAGACTTGAATGAGTAAGAGAGAAATTAAACTCTTCTCTAAAGAAATCGTTATTGACTAACCACGGGTTGGAAACGGCAACACCTCCGCTGATAAAGAGACCGTGCATGGGGAGTATCGTCAATGCAAAATCTCTGCAAGCCCTGGCATAGAACGAAGCAAAAAAATAAGTTGTAAGTGATGTAGAGGATATTTCAGCCACAACAGCAGGAGAAGATAGCTCTCGACCGGTGAGAAATAAATGAAGCAGAGAAAGCCCCCTCCCAGAAACAGCCATTTCTTTTGTTATATAGGGGACACTCAATCGTTTTTTCAGAAAAAGCTCGAAGTCTTTTTCTTTCTCATAAAAAGAGATGAGGGTATGCCCAGCCTCAGAAGCAACTGGAATATACTCTTCGTTTCTCCAAGGGAAGAGAGCACTATGCCCTAATCCCGTTCCCGCTCCTATCACAGCAAGAGGAGACATCTTTCGAGGAACCCCATATTGTACAACTTCCATATCCTCAGCTTGAGCAGCGAGACACCCATAGCTCTGGGCCACAAAATCATTTACTACCTCTATAGAAATCTGTGGGTATTGCTTACGAAGAACTGCCACAGGTATAGTCCATTCTACATTGGTAAGAACAACCACATCTTCATCTTCTAACGGCCCCGGGACAGCAAAAACACATCCCTGAACCTGCGCCAAGGAAAACCGCAGGTCTATCTCTGCTGCTTTTTTTAAAAGGTTAAAGAAAGAAGAAAATGCCGCAGTTTTCAGTTCTAAAGAACCTTCCAATTCGATGCTTTCCCTTCCAATCATAAAAAGTCCCAGTCGACTCGTAGTCCCACCTATATCCGCCGCTAAAATCTTCGTGGTTTATCACCTCTCTTAACTCAAAAATCTGGCCAGATACACTTGAAGCCATGCGATAAAAATTATAAAAAAAAGAATCAAAAAGAACCGAGTCATTTTCTCTTTCATGAAGAAGCTCCTTCTTTTTTCTCGTCAGCGAGCCCTTCTGCTATCCCGCGAAGACTGTTAGTAATAAAATATCGCTCTCGACGCTGCTCATCCACAGACATTTCATAAAATCTTTCCACATAAGGATCTTCTTTTAAGATACGATCAACTAGATCAGGAAGCGCCCCCCCTTCCTCTCTCTTCACTTTTTCTCTCCACTCATTAAGTTGCTCTAATGACCGCTTTAAAAAAAGGTCCCCATGACGCACCATTCCATAGTGAGCATAAAGTAGTAACGAACAAGGTCTTCTTAAGAGAAGTTTAATGGAATCCATAGCGGAATGGAAGAAAAATCTCGGCGGCGTTGTAGGGCGCATATAAAACTGCTTCCCTTCCATATCGCCCCAAAAAACACCTGCAGCTTCCCCTGCAAAAAGCAAAGGATTTTCACCTTCTAAAGGATAATAAAAGGAATGATGATGGGGGGCGTGCCCTGGAGTATCCACAAAAAGAATATCTGTCAGATCTTCACGCGGAATGATAGCATCTGCAGGTACAGCTGCCATTTCTCCATACTCCAAAGCTACTTGGCGCAATGTTTTAAGGCTAGCTTTTTGAAGACGAGATGGGTCTATTAAATGCTTTACCCCTCTATTTGGAGCTACGACTTTGCTCTCAGGGAAATATTTTAATAAGTTTCCCACTCCGCCGGCATGATCTATATGGATATGGGTTAAAACAATATAATCTATACACGAAACACCCACGCTCTTTAACGCATTTAAAAGTTTTGGGAGAGTGGACGTCGGGCCTGGGTCTACTAATATGGTTCTTCCCTTTTTCTCATCCCGAAGAAGCCACGACGAAAGGAAGTGGCTAAAGCCAGGGAGAGAAAGAGGAAGATCGATAAGATCTAACGTTCCTCCTTCAAATTCCAACGCACGATGAAATGTAGCTAAAGAGGCATCAATAGGGTAAAAGTTCATCATTATTTTTTCCTCCCAAGGACTATCTTTTTTTAAAAAAATCATGTATCTTTTTATATTCAATGCGCACAAATATAGTTTATGGAGAATGAAAAGCCTCTGTCAAGGAAAGACTCCCTCTATGTTATTGCGCAAAAATCTTCGTACCTTTACTATAAAATATAAACAGAAATTTTCTTACTGGAGGTGCTGCAGTGGAAACATCCCGTCACTACGAATTTGATATCGAGCGGTATATGCCCCGAGAGAAATTCGAAGAAATAAAGGCTTTTGCTGGCAACAAAGAAACCCCTTGTCTTATTGTGGATTTAGACAAGATAGAAGAGCAGTTCGACTCTCTTCAAAAAGGGATGCCCTTTGCGAAAATTTATTACGCTGTAAAAGCTAATCCGCTTGATGACGTGGTGAAGCTGCTCGTAGAAAAGGGCAGCTGTTTCGATATTGCTTCAGTCTATGAGCTGAATCAGGTTCTAGCCCTTGGAGCAACACCGGATCGTGTCAGTTATGGTAACACAATTAAGAAAGCAAAAGACATTGCTTATGCATATGAAAAAGGAGTTCGCCTTTTTGCCACAGACTCGGAAAACGACCTCTACAAGCTCGCCCAAAATGCTCCCGGCTCTAAGGTCTTTTTCCGGATTCTCACTGATGGAAGCGGGGCCGACTGGCCTCTTTCCAGGAAATTCGGAGCCCATCCTGACACTATTTACAAGCTTATTATTATGGCGAAAGGGTTGGGATTGGTTCCCTATGGAGTTTCATTTCACGTGGGTTCTCAACAGAGAGACCTGGGTCAATGGGACCATGCCATATCCACATGCAAATACCTTTTTGATGCAGTAGCTGAAAAAGGGATAAAGCTTAAAATGATCAATTTGGGCGGAGGGTTCCCTTCAAAATATATTTACCCTACCGTCGGCCCTGATGTATACGGCACTGAAATAACTCGTTATCTAAAGGAAGATTTTGGTGAAGACCTCCCCGAAATTCTTCTCGAGCCCGGCCGCTATATGGCTGGCGATGCAGGAGTTTTGGTTTCAGAAGTAGTTCTTGTCTCAAGAAAATCTGAATATAATCAATATCGTTGGGTCTATCTCGACGTTGGCAAGTTTGGTGGGCTTATTGAAACATTGGATGAATCGATTAAATACCCGATTTATGTAGAAAAAACAGGGTTGACTCAAGAAGTAATATTGGCCGGTCCCACATGTGACAGTATGGACATCCTTTACGAGCAAGAAAAATATGAACTGCCATTAACCTTAGAGGAAGGTGACCGTGTCTACATTTTTACTACTGGTGCCTATACTCAAAGTTACTCGTCTATTTACTTTAATGGGTTCCCACCTCTGGCAGCTTACATCTTACCTCGGGGGTCTCATAAGGAGAAGTAACGCACAGGGCCAAAAACATCGAAAGGAGATGGTGCTTTTTGGAACGCCGGGGGAAAAGATTTAACCAGATATGGCTAACGGAAGAGCAGACTCCAAATATGAAGTTGAGCTTAAGGGTAAATCGCGTACTTGTAAACAAGAAATCCGATTACCAAGAAATCCTGCTTGTGGAAACGGCAGAGTATGGTCGGATGCTTGTTCTTGATGGCGCTATACAAATAGGGGAAAGAGAGGAATTCTGCTATTCAGAGATGATGGCTCATATCCCTCTCTGTGCCCATCCCGATCCCAAACACGTACTTATAGTAGGAGGGGGAGACGGTGGGGTTCTTCGCGAGGTTCTTCGACATAAAAACGTAGAAAAAGCTGTCCTCATCGATATTGATAGCGACGTTATTGAAGCAGCAAAGGAATATCTTCCTACTCTTAGTTGCGCTATGGATGACCCTAGAGCAGAAATACGTTCTGAAGATGCTTTATCCTATATACGTTCCGTCTCTGAATGTTTTGACGTGGCCATTGTCGACAGTACAGACCCTGTGGACTTTGCCGCAGGACTTTTCGAATCGAGTTTTTATGAAGAGGTGAAAAAGGCTCTTAAGAAAGATGGGATAATAATTGCCCAGACAGAGTCTCCATTCTCCGATACGAAGATTATGATAGAAGCATATAAAAACATGAAAAGTGTCTATCCAATAACATCCTTGTGTTGGGGAGCTATGCCTACATATCCATCAGGGATGTGGACATATACTATCGGTTCGAAAGAAGTCGACCCATCGACTCCAAGGCACACCGTGCCAGAAGGGACTAAATATTACACTCGCGACATTCACAAAGCAGCTTTTGTTTTGCCTCCTTTTTTAAAGGATCTTCTTCATGATAAATAAAAAGAGAAGGGGCTTGATCCTAGGATCAAGCCCCTTCTCTTTTTTACAATAGACCTTATCTAAAAAGATATGATACCAATGGTATTTAGTAAAATGATAACAAGCAATGCTGGCGAAACATAGCGTATAACAAAAGAGAAAAAGCGCACATAAAAACCATTCTCAAGGGTACCATGATTCGAAAGTTCGTACGCCACGTCCTCTTTTTTTGAAAAATATCCTACAAAAATGGCAATAAGCAATCCTCCAAGAGGCATAATAATGTTAGAGGATAAATGGTCATAAAAATCAAAGAATCCATCTCCAAAAAGCTTTATTCCACCTAACAGACTTGAACTATCTACGGAAAGAGTCGCAGTAATACCGACCAGTCCAATAAAAAGACAGTTCATAAATGTTGCTTTCTTTCTAGACATCTTGAACTCTTCAGACCAGAAAGCTACAGGAACTTCCATAAGAGAAAGAAGAGCCGTTGTAGCAGCAAAAGACGTTAGTAAAAAGAAAGCGGCAAGTAAAACCGTTCCAAAGGGCATTTTTGAGAAAACCAGCGGAATAGTCATAAACAGAAGGCCAGGCCCCGCCGATGGCTCCATTCCAAAAGAAAAAACTGTTGGGAAGATGGCCAGTCCTGCCAACATAGAGACGAGCATATCTGAAAAAACGATTTTCCCAGCTGTTTTAAAAAGGTGAACATCCTCGGTAAAATAAGAACCGTACGTGATCATAATACCCATAGCTAGAGACAATTTAAAGAAAGCTAACCCCAAAGCGCTTAAGGCCACTGAAGGGGTAATCCGAGAAAAATCTACATGAAAAAGGAATCGAACACCCTCTCCAGCGCCAGGCAAAGTAAGGGCCCGGATGTCACAAATTACGATAAGAACAAAAAGCAGCGGCATAAGAGTCTTGGTAATTCGCTCTATTCCACTGCGCACCCCCATAGAGATGCCAAATCCAACAACACAAAGCACTATAAACTGCCAAAAGATAGGCGAAAGAACAGCCTTCGAAAAGAAAGACTGCCCAGCTGTCCCTACACCAATAACCTCACCAAAAAGCCCCTCAACACTCTCGGCACTAATAGAAGCAAACGCACCTGTGAGAGCTTTGAAGCAATAGAAATAAACCCAGCCTGCAACACATGTATAAAAGAACATAACTAGATAGGCCGAGAGGACCCCCATTACGCCGACTCCCTTCCAAAGGGATCCTGGTTTTAAACTTTCAAAAGCACCTATGGCATTGTGTCGGGTACGCCGGCCTATATACCACTCACAGAGAAGGACCGGTATGCCTACAAAAAGAATGCATATAAAATAGACAAAAAGAAAAGCGCCGCCACCATTTGACCCTGTCAAATAGGGGATTTTCCAGATGTTACCCAGACCAACTGCCGACCCTAAAGAGGCGAAAAAGACTGCGAGTCCTGACGAAAAGCCTTCTCTGGGCTTACCCGTGTTCTCCACTATGAACCACTCCCTCGATAAAATATATAAAGAATAAAAATTGGCTTCCATATCACGCATCACGATATGGAATGAATAGCCTCAAACTAAATCCTCATGAGTTTTTATTTAGGGGATTAAAGTACTCCTGAGGGGATAAATTGTACTGAATTTTAAGACAGTAATTGTGTTTCGTCAACCTTTTTTAGAGATTTTTCCAGTCTTTGACAATATGGCAGAGATTTATCATACTTACCAGAGAGATTTCTTTAACGATGAGGTGAGCGAAATGGAATTTATGAACGCAGGAGGGCCTCTCATGTGGATTATATTGGGGCTTTCAATTGTAGCTCTTGCTATTTTTATCGAGCGACTCTTTTTTTTCAAAAGAGCTTCTACAGATGCCGAAGCGTTAGAATTAGCTCTCAGCAAGGCTCTGTTTAACAATGACTCTCAACAAGCTGTGGAAATAGCAAAAGGTGGAAAATCTTCCCTTCACCGCCTTTTTTCTGCTGCTGTTACCCATTGGCAAGTTGATACGGAAGCTTTTAAACTCTTACTTGAGCAACAGATACGTCGAGAGCTCTTTCGTTGGATGAAAGGGCTCACTCTCCTCGGCACTATTTCCCGCGTTGCTCCTTTATTAGGGCTACTTGGTACCGTTCTTGGCATGGTAGAGATTTTCAGGAGTTTGCCTACCGCAGGGCAAGCACCGATGATCTCTTTAGCTGGTGGCATTTGGCAAGCGCTCCTCACTACCGTTGCTGGCCTCAGCGTGGCTGTTCCAACTGTTCTGGGTTACACATTTCTCGTCTCTCGAATAGACGACCAAGAAGAAACACTTTTTAGGGGTGCCGATTTTCTGATTCGGGAGAAACTTATAGAAACCACGCGCTCCCACCACGCGGGGGAATAAACAGTGACTTTTCGGTCGACTCGCAGCCGTTTGCCTGAAATAGATATCACCCCTCTTATTGATATTCTCTTTATTCTTATTATTTTCTTTGTCCTTACGACAACTTTCGGGCAAAGTCAGATAAGAGTGCAACTTCCAAACGGACAGGCATCTACTGTAGACGCCGCTCTCGCTGTTTACATAACAATAAATTCCGAGGGGACTCTTTTCTGGGAAGAGGGCGCTGTCTCTGAAGAGGATCTCATCACCTTGGCGAGACAGGCGCAGGAGGCAGGGAAAACTCTTTTAATTGCAGCGGACCGTAGCATTTCTTATGGACATGTAGCGTCATTCCTATCTCGTCTCAATCAAAACGGGATCCAGTCTGTAGGGTTAGCCCTTCAGGAGGATTAGTATGGCAAAACGCTTTGTTCCTCCTCTTCTATGTAGCCTCTTCTTACATGTTCTTCTGTTTTTTTGCCTGCCCAAATTGCCACCGAGCGAACCTCTATCCTCAGAGCCGCTTATGATAGTTACGCTTGTCAAAACAACGAAACCGGGGCAATGTTCAGAACGTGCTGAGGATAGATCAATAGGAGCAGGCTCTCAACCTTCAAAAAAGATAGAAGATGCGCATTTATCTTCCATGCAAACGCTATCCCCTACATTTCTGTCTGCACCTCAACAACAAATCTCAAAGATTGAAAACAAGAAAGAGCAACAAGCACAGCAAGCAACAGCCCTTCGCAACCTCGAAAAATCGACAAAAGAAAAAGAGGAGGAGGAAAGAACAATCACTACTACGACTGTTGCCCATACCCTCTCTGGCTCGGACACAAAAGGAGACATGAATGATGATGCAAAGAAGGAGGCAGAGAGAACGTCCGCTGGCACAGTAGAAGGACATGGCAAAGGGGAGGAAATAAGCGCTGACCAAGGGCTCTGCAAAAAAGGCGGGGTTGGCTCTGGACATGGAGAATTGCCCTCCGTCTTCGAGCTTTCATCTGTAACAATAAAAAAGCGCGTACACCCCCAATACCCTCTAATCAGTCGTAGAAAAGGAGAAGAAGGAACTGTAACCCTTCTCGCTCATGTGCATAAAGGAGATCTCATAACAGTACGTATAGAGAAATCCAGCTCCTATTCGCGACTTGATCAGGCCGCATTGACTGCCATTAAACAATGGCTTTTTACTGAAGATTTAACAGGAACTGTGAGAGTCCCCGTCATTTTTTCCCTCAAAGATTAATGGGGAACTTTATTAAAATATTCATCTAAAAGCTCTAAGGTTTTCGCAAGGGAGGAGCCCCTTCTCTCCCCCATCTCGGGGAAAGAAAGATCCCAAAAAGGATCTACCCCGCTACGTATAAAGATAGAAACTTTCGCTTTTTCAGGAGGAACTAACGTATATTCTTTTCTCTTCAATGCTCGGCAAGTCCAAAAAAGTTCATTAGACGTACCTGTTACAGCAACAAAACGCCCAGAACTTCCCTTTCCGTTTCCGTTTAACTTCCATTCCCCCGTTCCTATATCAAAATGAATATTCTCTGTTGAAAAGACAGAAGAAATTGCTCCCGCAAGAACCAAATCCTCAGGAACACCTGAGAAAGAAATTCCTTCTGGGGATAATAACCAAAGACGATCGGCAAAACGTAAGGCTAAGTCTATGTCATGAAGGGACAAAATGATCCCTTTCTTCTCATACCAGGCATAGTTTCGCAAAAGAGATAAGAGCTCCACTTTGCGAGGCAAATCTAAAAAAGCCGTCGGTTCATCAAGCAAAAGAATAGGTGTTGTCTGAGCCAAAGCTCTAGCAATAAGGACCCGCTGGCTTTCTCCATCGCTCAATTCGGAAAAGAGTCGGCGAGAAAGATGCCATGCCTGCATCTGCTCCAAAGATGCACGTATAATGTCGTGATCACTCTGCTCCAATTCACCACGCCAATTTGTATAAGGATAGCGTCCCAGTGAGACAAGCTCAAAAGCGGTGAGTCCCTGAACATCTGGACGGCCAGCCATTACAAAACTCATTAAGGCTGATCGCTGCACGTAAGAAAGGGTCTTTATGTTGTGCTGCTTTATCTGCAAAATCCCAGACAGAGGTTTAAGAATTCCTGCAAGTGTTTTCAAGAGTGTAGTTTTTCCTGCACCATTAGGGCCTACTAAACAAACGATCTCCCCAGGCCACAGAGTAAAAGACATATGTTGAGCAACTGGTGCGGAATATCCCTTTTTTACAGGATAACCAATGGTAAGATCTTCCACAGTAAGGAGAGGAGGATGGACAGTATCCATGCTACATCTCTTCCTTCCTTCTACTCCGAAAGACAACCCATACCACAACAGGAGCTCCTATAAGAGATGTAACAGCATTAAGAGGTAGAACGATAGAGCTACCAGGGACATGGGCTATAAAATCAGCGCAAAGAGCAAGATTCCCACCGACTAACGCACAAGCTGGTACTAAAAAACGATGGTCGGCGCTCTTAAATGCGCCCCGACATAGATGAGGAACTGCTACCCCCAGAAAAGCAATTGGACCGCAAAAAGCTGTGACACTTCCCGCCAAGAAAGACGTTAGGGCTATGAGGAGGATACGAACCCTCTTTACAGGGACTCCCATGGTAGATGCGTATGACTCTCCCAAGAGTAGAGCGTTGAGAGGTTTTGCCATAATAAAAGCTGCGCCAGAACCAAGAATAGAAGCAGGTACTAACAAAGAAAGCTGCCCCCAGGACACAGAGGAAAAACTTCCAAAACTCCACGCTACAAATTGTTGAATACGTTCTGGAGTACTGAAATGAATTAAGACGCTCACCAAAGCACTCACTGCATATCCAAACATGAGACCTAAAATAAGAAGAGTAGTATTATCCTTAATTTTACCTGCTACAGCCAACATGGCCATCATAATAAGACAGCTACCCAACCATGCCGCACCAGCAAGTCCTACATTAGCCAAAGACCCAACTATTAAAGTGGCCATTGCTACACCCAGACTCGCTCCGCCGTTAATACCAAGGATAAAGGGACCGGCTAAAGGATTTTGAAAAAGGGTTTGCATCCCTAAACCTGACACAGAGAGAGCTCCTCCAGCAAAAAATGCAGTAAGGGCCCGAGGAAATCTTAATTCCATAACTATTACTCGCCACTCCTCAGAGACCCTTTCACTCCCTAAAAGACTTTGTAAAAGAGCCGAAAAGGGGATAGAAACAGATCCTAAAGAAAGGGTAAGAGCTACCAAAATTACACCGATCCCAAGGAGCGCCACAAAAAGAAACATCTGGCGATATTTCATGGTATATTCCTCTCTGACAATTGATGATAAAAAAAGAGCTCGTGGTTTGGCAGTAAATGAGGATGTAAAATAGCAATTAAATCTTCTAAAATCAAGTCTGGGCGCATGATGCCCTGCTGATAATAATCGTTAGCTCCACTTTTCGTCACACGAGCATTATTATTATAAATTCTTCTTTCCTTGAAGGGACGAAACGTTTCATAACGGGGATCTTCAGTTATAGCGTCCTCTAAGCTTTGCCATGAAGAAGCGTTAATCCAAAAATCACAGGAGATAGCTCGTTCTAACACATTTTCAAAATCTATGGGGACCCCTCCCCGCTGATTAAGGTCAGACCAAAGATAGCGGCCTCCTGCATCACGAAGCAAGTAAGCAGGCCAGCTTCGTCCTCCTGGAACATACCATGTCCCGCCAATAGCTGCATTTGCCATAACTGTAGGGCGTTCCTTCGTCATATCCCGCACTTTTTGTACGAGAGAGTTATATCGTTCAGCAACTCGCCGAAAAAAAGCATCTGCCTCCCCTTCTTCGCCCAGGAACAAACCCACGAATTTAATCCATTCTGCCATACCGAGAGGTTCTTCTTCCAAATAATCTGACGCAATAACAAGGGGGACTCCAAGTTGCCGTAACCGATCCGCAGCCTCTTTCTCTGTTGCCGTATACGCATAAACAAAAACGACATCCGGGCGTAAAGAAAGAATTTTTTCCACGTCGAGGCGCAATCCTGCCCCTGCATCAGCAGCTACGTCAGGGAGATCAGAGTTACGAATAACGTTGGAATATACATATCGTTTCCCTCCCACCCCCACAAATACATCCGCTCCGCCAAGTTCCTCTATAAAAGGGAGCATGGTCATGGATGTGGTAATAACTCGTCGAACTGGGACATGTACAATTGGCAAATGGGCAAGCCTTTCAGGGATAGAGGCCCCCTGTGATACGAGAAGATACTGTTGCCCTTCCCGGGCTCCAGCCCAAGGTTGGACGACAGTGACTATGCTATATCCCTCTTCTCTGCTCACCTTAAAACCTTTAGCATATTGAAGTTCCATAGAAGAGGCGAAAGAAGGGACGGGATACAAAAGGACAAAACCCCATACCCAAAGTAAAACATTAAAGAGATTCCATTTAATTTTTTTCATATTTTTCACAAAAGATTTCCTCTTAGTAGATTTTTTTATTGTAAGATATGTATAATAGTAAATGTGCGATTAGGTCAATTCCAATTATCGCTATCATTGCCTACAAAATCAAATAGGGATCTATGTTTTCCAGCTTCGGGAATCTGGTGTGAAACCAGAACGGCCCCGCCACTGTAACAGAGACAAACTCGTAATACCACTGGGAAAACTGGGAAGGTACGAGGGAGGATGAACTGGAGTCAGGAGACCGGCTGGAAGACAAGAGTCATTATCATGCGAGGGCGTGGTGTGATGACTATCTTCCTAGCCTTATACATGGCGAGAAGAGGTTGTCGTGTTAACCTTGCTTCTCGCCATTTTTATATTTTTAGGGGGGACTATGGTGGTTAAGAAGAAAGGACTCATTGCGGCGTGCATGGCTGCGACTTTTGTCTTTATGGCAGGAGCGGCAATAGGAGCAGAAAAAGTCTACGATGTTCCTGAGGAAATAGTTACAGGGAGTAGATTGGCGACAAGCCTGGAAGAAGTTCCAGCTCCAACCTACGTTATTACCCGTGACCAAATTGAAAGAAGCGGATCCAGAGATTTAGCAACCATTCTTGAACAGAATGTACCGGGAATTTATGTAAAGCAAAAGACTGGTCATTCGAATAACTCTCAAATTTCTATGAGAGGGTACGTAACTGAAGTGCTTGTTTTAGTTGATGGCGTTCCCTATTACCGCTCATCCCATGGAGCTGGCGCTGCCTCTGTTGATTTTCGAGATTTCCCGATTTCCAACATTGAGCGCATTGATGTAGTCAAAGGAACTGGCTCAGCTACTTATGGTTCCATGGCTGCCGGTGGTGTTATTAATATAATTACCCGGAAAGCCACGGAGGGAATAACTATAGAAGGAGAGGTCGGTCCTAATGACTGGCGACGGTACTTTGTCCAAGGAGAGGGTGCTGGAGAAAAAATCAATGCTGGCATCTGGTATTCCCACAAAGAAGAAGGAGAGCATCGCTTACTTGAACAGACCGAAAAAATCTACAATGCCCTCGACTATAAAGAAAATGCTTACGGCGTAACTCTCAATGGCAAAAACTGGAATTTTAAAAGTGAAACAGGGGAATTTAAGAACACATATGAAACTCCGGGCTGGATGGTCCCAGTAGATATTAACAAAGAGAAAGGACAATATCAGCGACATTCTTTCCGTTACAACGGGAACAGCTACTATGTGTTGATGGGTTATAACGACCAGAGATATTATATCCAGCAAAATCAAGATAACTATTACAAAGATCGGGCTTTTACTACGGAGTTTGGGAAACGAAGCCAATGGGGCGCTACTCTTGCTTCATGGGGAATGACATATAGAAAAGAAGAAACAACATACAGACCATCTACTTTTGACCCTGAAATAAACCAGGATCGGACAAATTACGCCCCCTTTGTAGAACTCTCTCGTCCTTTTGGCGATGTTATCGGAACCCTTGGATTACGATACGAAATATGGCGCCAGGATAACGCAGACAACTATAATGAACTCATGCCCAAAATGACCCTTCAACTTCCGCTCAACAACAACACTGCCTGGTATATTTCTGCCGGGCGTTTCTTCGCTATGCCTAGCATGTATGAACTTCATGCAAATGGTCCATGGGGAACTAAAGGGAATCCCAACCTCAAGCCAGAAAAAGGATGGAATTATGATCTGGGAATAAAAGGAGCAAATGACTCTGGGAATTGGGGCCTCGGAATCTTTTACTCTAATATGAAAGATAAAATCATCTGGCGCAGTAACACCTATGAAAATATGGACGACTTTAGATCTTATGGAGTTGAAGCTAGCCACAAATGGAATCTTTCAGAGAAATGGAGTTTCGGTCTTTCTGGAACGTGGCAAAAAGCTCAGGAGAAAAAAGGGAATGCTGGAAACTGGGAAAATAGCTACGGCTTGCCGGAATGGCAATTTATGTCTTCTCTCACATATCACAACGGTCCATGGACAACTGGAATAAACTGTAGCTTCGTCGCCAACCGATCTACAACCCCTGCTCAAAAGGATTGGACAGGAAAACTTTATAATCCCGGCGACGACTATTTCCAGACAGATATTTTCACTGAGTGGAAATCTGGTGATCATACAGTCCGCTTAAGCTGCTATAACCTCTTTGATGAAGAGTTTACATATAATTCTGCCGGTTGGGATTATTACGGCCCCGAACGAAGCGTTTACCTCACATGGCGATATAGCTTCTAGCTCTTCAGGCGGGGGAAACCCCGCCTTTTTTAATTCCCTTAAGTGTCGTTGTTCTCATGTATCTCTTGTTTACTTATTCCCGACACGACTGGAACAAAGCGACAGTAGTCATACCAATTCTCTAACCATAGCCCCTCTCCCTTCTTCTCCATTACCAATAGACGCTGCAACCCTGGTTCTATTGAAAGGGGCAAAACTATTCGCCCCCCCATAGCAAGTTGTTCTTGCCACGGTTCTTCCACTATATCTGCCGCTGCCGTCACAAGGATTCCATCATATGGAGCTTTCGGAGCATATCCCTGTCGACCATCAGCAACAACGACCATTACGGAATATCCGAGCTGCGAAAGCACCTCTTCGGCCCTCTGTGCTAAAAATTCTATGCGTTCAAGAGAGACAACTGAGGCACCCATTTCCGCCAAAATAGCTGCTTGATATCCAGAACCTGTGCCTACCTCTAATACGCTCATTCCTTTAGATACTCTCAAAAGTTCCGTCATACGAGCAACCATATACGGTTGAGATATAGTTTGATTTTTACCAATGGGAAGAGGGGCATCAAAATAAGCAAGAGAAATATATTCGGGAAAAACAAAAAGATGTCTTGGAACTCGTTTCATCGCAGCAAGAACATGTTTATCTCTCACTCCACGACTCTCTATTTGAGTTGCTACCATAAAATCAGCTTCTTTACGCCAATCAAGATATGTCATGAACGCCACGCCACCCCCCTTGTGGAAATCTACTTTACCTTGCCATGACAAGAGCAGGAGCATTACAATAAGCACGATTGAAAGAAATGATGGAGGGACATATGAATGTATGAAGAAACAATACATATCCGTTTTTTTGAAGTGAATGGACAAGGGCAACTTAAATTAGGCCCCATTTTTAACTATCTTCAGGACATGGCCGATAAAGATGCCTCCCGAATGAACATCTCAATACCACAACTCATGGAGAAAGGGTATACATGGGTGCTTCATCGATACCACCTCGAAATGATACGATACCCAAAACTTGACGAAAGTCTCGTAATTCGCACGTGGCATTCCCCATTAAAGAACCTCTACTCTCTACGAGCTTTTGAGATTCGCACTCAATCTGGAGAAGCCCTCGGGAAAGCCGTAACATCTTGGATTATTATAGACTATAAAAGCCACAAACCGGTACGTCTTGACCGTCATGTCTCTTCCGAATACTATGAAGAAGTAGTTCCTTTTGAGTTCTCTTTTTCACCAATACCGCCTTTAAAACATATAGATTTAGAAGAGTCTTTTCCCGTCCGAATGCGGGATCTGGACATTAATAATCATGTAAACAACGCTGTATATGTAGAATGGGCTGCAGAAACAGTACCCACTGAAGTTTTGCAAACACAGAGGCCAGTGACGATAAACGTTATTTTTAAGGAACAACTCATGTATGGAGATGCTGCTATTGTACAAACCCAAAGGCAAAAAGCTTCAAACTCTTTTGACCATATTATTACCCGACAATCTGATGGAGCAGAAGTTTCAAGGATTCACACGCTATGGGAAAGAATCGAATAATATCTTCTAAGGACATTGAAAGAAATAAAATTAATCAAGAGTTGCTCTGCTGGTTTTGTCAAAATAAGAGGGACCTACCATGGCGCCATTGTTATCGTCCCTATGAGGTATGGATTTCAGAAATCATGTTACAACAGACACAAATGGATCGAGTGATTCCCTATTTTCTCCGCTGGATGGAGCGCTTCCCAAGTCTTCACGATATAGCAGAAGCACAAGAAGAAGAGGTCTTAAAATTCTGGGAAGGGCTAGGCTATTATTCTCGTGTTCGAAATATTCGCAAAGCAGCCCAAATGTTGCTATCTATGGGGTACGAAACAATTCCGCCAAACGAAAACATTCTCCGAGAATTACCTGGCATTGGGCCCTATACGGCTGGAGCCATTCTTAGTATTGCTTATAATATGCCCTATACAGCAATCGATGGGAATGTACGAAGAGTTCTTTCTCGAATAGCCGACATTGCTATACCTGTAAATGCTGGAGAGGGAAAGGTAACCGTAGATATCCTCGCTTCTCAACTTTTGCCCCACGATACCCCTAGAGATTTTAACCAGGCACTCATGGAGTTGGGAGCCCTTATATGTGTTCCACAATTTCCCCGATGTATTGATTGCCCAATTAGCCCCTTCTGCCAAGCGCACAAGACGGGAACAGAAAGAGAGAGACCCGTAGTTCTATATTCAGATAAACCTAAAAAAGTTGAAGCAGTAGCAGCACTTATTTTGTGTGAGGACATGCTATTACTTCGGCAAAGGCCTCTGGACGGCCCGTGGAGCAGGCTATGGGAATTGCCGTGGGGAATTAAAGATAGCAAAGAAGATTATCACGCCATTTTCAGGAAAGAACTGCCCGAAAAATGGATGGCTACGCAAAAATTTCACGAGATCGGATCTATACAACACTCGATAATGAATACTCGCATCCACCTCCAAGGCTATACAACATCTCTACCCTATGCTGTACCTGACCCCGTAAAAAAAACTTTTCACTGGATCAGCTTTGAAAACATATCAGCTCTTACATATCAGGCAGGGACTCGCAAACTTTTAGATCTCTTCTTTTCAAAAAAGAGATAAAAAGAGGGAATACTCCCGCACCGGCTGGAAGGGAAATTCTTGCTATGCACCAGTTAAAAAGAGAAATTCTTTATATCCACAAGAATCTTTTCACCGTTCTCAATTTTTACCTTGGCACCTTTCAGATTCTCCCCCTTATTTCCCACTTTCTTTTTTATATGTTCATCTTGTTGGGATGGCCTAAAAATAGCTCTGATAAGGCCTGACCATATATCTCCTTCTCTTCCCTTTTTAGGAAGGCGCACTTGCACAAAAAAGTGGTTGCTATTTACATGCACCTTAACATCTTTACTGTTTCCAGGTCCGCCAAGGCCCGGGATATTCAACGCTAAATGGATCATGGCCCCTTGGGGAAGATCCACGTCTCCCCGAATATGCAATTTATGTCCTTTAACTGCAATCTCTCGGATTTCCAGTACAGAAAAGTCGCTCGCCCAACTTACTGAAGCTCCCAACATTACAAGAAAAACGGCACAAAGAAATACTTTAAAAATATTTTTTACCATTTTTTTCACCTCTCTCGGTTCTCTCACCTAGAAACTTGTCTGATTCCGGCCATTCTTTTTAGCTCGATAGAGCGCTGTATCAGCAGCAAAAATAAACTCGTCAACAGAACTTGCCTTATTATACAATGCGACCCCAAGGCTTGCTGAAAGGAAGATTTCCCCAGAGCTAAAGGGACAACTTACAATTTTTTCCCTTACTCGCTCGGCTATTTTAAAAGCTTCATCTCGACTGGCTCCCGGCAATATAAGCAGAAATTCCTCCCCGCCATAGCGACCGACAACATCATATCTTCGAACTTGCTGAACAATACGAGAAGAAGCATCTCGAAGTACTTCATCGCCTATAAGGTGGCCATACGTATCGTTCACTTGTTTAAAATGATCGAGGTCAAGAAGAGCGATGCTTAAAGGGTGATCCTCTCTTTCAGACCGGGCTATCTCGATCTCTAAATGCTCAAAAACCGCCCGCCTGTTTAGAAGGCCTGTAAGAGTATCATGATCGGCATGAAAACGGAGAGCTTCCTGTAAATCAACTATACGTTTCCCAGCTCCCACACGAAGATGCAACTCCTGAGCATCGAAAGGCTTCGTAATATAGTCATCCGCTCCAGCTTCAAGACCTGTCAAAATATGTTTTTTTTCATCTCGCACTGTAAGCATTATCAAATACGTATAAATAGAGTTCCCTTTGGTTTGTTCACGCTCTCTCAATCTACGGCATATCTCTGGTCCTTCTAAACCTGACATAAGCCAATCAATAATAGCCAGTTTCGGCGCTTCCTCACCAGTGAGAATGTGCCAAGCTTCATCCCCATCTGCTGCAGTTAGAACTTCATATCCCCATTTTTGCAAAAGAGACTGGAGCATAAATCTCGACGTAACATCATCTTCTGCCACAAGAACTTTCATTGCTCTCCCTCGTTTGGGAGGCTATTCCATTTCACACGTAGCCTCCATAAATAATTTTATATGCGTCTCCAAAGATCGAAGGGCGTCTTGGAAGGGCCCTGATCCCATACATTCTGCTTCTTTTTCCAAAGCCTCTGCCTGAAGGCTTATGGAAGTAGCCCCGACATTAGCGCTTGCTCCTCGAATAGTATGGGCAAGTCGAGCAACTTCTCGAATTGCCCCCTTTTCCACAGATTCCAGCAAAGACTGAAAAAGCTTAGGAAGATCCTGTCGAAAAGTCTGAAGTATTTCTTTTAAGAGCTCTTCATCTCCACCCAATCTCTGCAAAAGCTCTTGCTTCTGAAAAACAAAAAGGGGCTTTTCTAGCTGTGTTATCAGCATATCCGCAAGCTCTTTCATCATGATGGGTTTTGTAAGATATCCGTCCATCCCTTTCAACAAACATCGCTTCTTCTCGCTTCCTTGGGCATTTGCTGTCATAGCCACTATGGGGATTCGATTATTTTTCCCACAGAGATTTGTCGACCGAATGGCCTGCGTCACCTCTAAACCATCCATTCCTGGCATTTGTATATCCATAAAAATAAGATCATATTCTTTTCGTCCAAGAACCTCCAAAGCTTCTTCCCCGCCAGAAACAGCCTCAGCCATACAGCCTAGCTTTCGAAGAAAGCCGAGTGCTACTTTTCTATTCGTCTCTGAATCTTCAACAACAAGAACGTAAGGCGTTTTAGAAAACATCACGGGCTGAGGAGACAACAAAGTTTCCTCCTCTTCTGCTGCTTCGGGAGGATCGTTCACGGGCCTTTCTCTTGTTTCTTTTAGCGGTAATGTAAACCAAAAAACCGAGCCATGATTCTCTTGTTTTTTTACCCCTACTGAACCACCCATCAGTTCGACGAGGTCTTTTACTATAGCTAGACCTAAACCTGTTCCTCCATATTTTCGGCTTGTGGAAGGATCAAGTTGAGTAAAAGAATGAAAAAGCTTCGGGAATTGATCCTCAGGAATTCCCACACCTGTATCCGAGACTTTAAAAAACAGCATGCGAGAACCCGAAATAGCCTCTGTTCGCTCTAGCACTTCAAGAGAAACATACCCGACATGAGTAAATTTTAACGCATTCCCCAATAAATTGGAAAGAATCTGTCGAATGCGTCCAGGATCTCCCACGCAAACAGATGGAACATCTTCGTGAACATGAACTCTCAATTCAAGCCTTTTTCGCTCTGCAAGAGGACGGATACTTTTTATAACGTCCTCGACAAGATTAAAGATAGAAATTGGAACCTCTTCTAGATCGATTTTCCCTGCTTCTATTTTAGAAAAATCAAGGATGTCATTAATGAGACGCAAAAGATTTTGAGCCTCTTTGAAAATAATTCGAACCATATCATGCGGTTCATCGTCAAGAGAAGAGTCAAGTAATAGACGAGCCATTCCAAGAATAGCATTCATAGGAGTGCGAATTTCATGACTCACATTGGCTAAAAAACGGTCTTTCGCCTGCACTGCCTGCTCCAACTGATGCTCTGACTCTTCTAACCGTTTGACCTTCATATTCAACTCTTCGTTCAGGCTGTTGATAAGGCTATAATATTCAGCATCTCTTAGCATGTTTGCGATGGAATTCAAAACCACCGTCAAAAAAGCATAAGAAATATCAAGAATCTCTGAAGGATCTTCATCTAGCAAGGCTACCATTAAGCCTAACGTTCGCCCTTGATTAATAATGGAGTGTAAAAGAAGAAACGAAGTGTCATCAGAAGAACGGATGACAACAGGTCTATTCCTATCAATAACCCATGCCACAGTCCTGTCCTCAATCAGATTATCTTTTTCTTTTTCAATAAAAGGGAACCTTTCCTGAGGGTCACAATAATAACAGGTGAAATCTAAACCATCCTCAGAGAAAAGGTAAAAGGCGATAGTTTTTACTTTTACAAAAAGGCGAACCCGCGTGGCAGCTTGCTGCAGGATAATCTCAACATCCATAGATCGGTTTAGCCCCGTAGTAAAGCCGGCAGAACTAATGGCAGCTTCCAGTACCTGTTGAACTGCCTTCTTTTCTTCTAATAAATTTCCCATTCTTTGTTCTAAAGATTCGATAGTTTGATAAGGATCCATTCTACTTCTCCATTTATCTATGCTACAAGGAAAATTTTCATAATCTCCGCAATCTGACGATCTCCTTGCACCAGAACCGTTTCCAACATACCCTTCGATAATCCCAAAAGCTCCCACATCTCTTTTGAAAAAGGAGGAACTATATAATTTCCGCTAGTCCCTATACGTGTAGCATTAGCTAAAAGATCAGCGGCACATATTATTACGGCATCTTTTTCATGATCCCCTGCATCCAGAGGTGAGTGATGATGGGCTACGAGAATTTGAATAGGTTCAGGTATATTCCATTCCCTTAGAAGAAGTCCTCCCAATTGTGCGTGATCAAAACCTAACCAACGGCACTCGGTTATTAACAGGGGTACCTTTTCCCTTTCTGCCTCTTCAATAGCACGGGTCATATATTGAGGAAGTTTCGTATAAAGTACCACTCGACCTATATCATGAAGCAATCCTGCAAGGAAGAAACGCTCTTCTGAAGGAAGACGTTTCATATAGGCAAGAAGTCTTGCAAAAACACCACATGCAATGGAATGTTTCCAAAAAGATTTCATATCTACATACGAAGAAGGTATATTTTTAAAAACATTTATCGTGGAGACAGCAAGAGCAAGAGATGTTAACTGATTAGCACCCACTATCGCAATAGCTCTGGACACTGATTGAATAGGAGATGGGAACCCATAAAAAGAACTATTCACAAGGCGCAGTAATCGGACAGTCAGGCTGGGATCTGTGCTTACAACTTTAGCAATATGAGTAGCCGAACTCACAGGAGAGTTCAGAACCTCTTGAATCTTAAAATAAATATCAGGGAAGGAAAAAAGACGGATCTCCCCTGTAACCAACTTGTCTAAAGAAGGCAGGGGCAACTTGCTTTCCGTACGCAAAAAGCCTGAACGTAGAGGCGATGCAAAATCTCGCTTCTCTTCATCTGGTAAAAGACGAGAAGGGAGCAAAAAAGCCATTCTTTTTACGCACAGTTGATAAAGCTCCTTCATTTCTTCTTCTAGGGAATCTACTGCAGGGAAATACTTTTCCACAAGATCTGTTGCGCGTTTTTGCTTATATTCTTCTATCTTTTGCTCCTCATGAATTTGGTGGTCATCAACACCCTCTACATCAACTTCAGTAATTCCCCAAATTTTAAATATCTGAACATATTGCACCTTCAGAGATGTCCCTTTCCCAAGAACAAACCGACCATTCGGAGCATGTACGTCGCTTTTAAGAACCATTCCTTCTCGTAGATTACCGACGCTTACGATCCCCATCGTTAGACTCTCCTTAACATTCACCCTTCTTATTTATTATACCTCATTGGCGTAAAAGGATTGTGTACCTTATGCACCCCAACATCACGTGAATATATTATCTGCTATACTACTCATATTATGAATAACTTCTCTTTATTACTAAACAACTTGAAACATAAAAACATTCTCGGAGTTAATCCTCCTGTATTTGACTTCGCCTATTTCGATTTTTGGGCTAAGCCGCTGGGGTTATTATATATACTAGAGTATTTAAGAAAACACGAAAACAATGTTTCTCTTCTTGATTGTATCTATGAAGGACGCGACAAGCCGAAAGGTTTTGGCCGCTATAAACCACAACGAAAGCAAATAAAAAAGCCCACCCCTTATCAACATATTCCACGAAAATATTATCATTTTGGGATAACAGAAGAAGCATTCGAAGAGAAGCTTTCTCAAATACAACAGCCCGATTTAATTCTTCTCACATCCGGAATGACCTATTGGTATCTCGGCGTAAAATGGTGCATTGACAGACTTAAAAAGTTCTTCCCTCACACACCAATATTGTTAGGAGGAATTTACGCCCAACTTTGTCCTGAACATGCTCAAACACTTGGCGCCGATGGGGTACAAACAGAACCATTCCTCCTTGAGAGCCCTTTTCCTGCACTTGATCTCTATGAAGAACCTGAATATGGAATAATAATGACTTCAAGAGGATGCCCTTTGCATTGTGAATACTGCGCATCAAAAAAACTTTGGCCCACATATCGACAGCGTTCACTTAAAGAAATTATGCGGGAAATTACCTTTCAAGATGGCATTTCCAGTGTAAAGGACATGGCTTTTTATGATGATGCTCTCTTAATAAATAAAGAACGGCATTTCTACCCTCTCTGCAATGAATTGCAGAAAAACTTTCATCATCTACATTACCATACCCCCAATGGTCTTCATGTTCGAGAAATTGACGAAACATGCGCTCATTATCTACGTGAAACTGGATTCAAAACCATCCGCCTCAGCTTAGAAAGCACGGATCCTGTAATACAACAGGCTAGCTCCAGTAAGGTATCAGACCATCAATACGTCAAAGCTGTGGGAAATTTATTAAAGGCTGGCTATACTCATCACGACATAGAAACATATATTCTCATTGGGCTACCAGAACAAAGCTATCAAAGTGTTTACAATGCTATTTCCTTTGTTCGTTCTTTAGGGGCCACTGTAAAAACTGCAGAATATTCGCCTATTCCTGGAACAGTCATGTTTGAAGACTGCGCAAAAAAGTTTCCCTTATTAAAAGAGGAGCCTCTCTATCAAAATAATACCGCTTACTGTGGATATGTTTCAGAAGACATCGCTCCTGAAGAGTTGCAACAGCTAAAGAACCTGGCTCACAAGGGGGCTTAGATATAATATAAAATAAAAAGAAGGTGGGAAAATGGGGAAAGTAATAGCGGAGTTAGTAGTTGTACCATTAGGGACAGGCTCCCCTAGTGTTAGCAGTTATGTTGCCAATGTAGAAAGAGTTCTTGCCACATTTAACTTAAAACAGGAGCTTACTCCCATGGGGACCATTCTTGAAGGCGATCTAGACGAGGTATTAAAAGCCGTAAAAGCAGCGCACGAAGTACCTTTTCATAAAGGGGCTCTTCGAGTATCTACATCACTAAAAATCGATGAACGTCGGGATAAAGACCTGTCTATGGAGGGGAAAATAGCGTCGGTAAAGCAAAAATTAAAGTAGCACATCTTCACCCCATAACAATAAAGATAGAAATGGAGGAGATGTGCGTTGTTCAAAATTATAAAGAAAAAGGGCCCCCTTCAACCCATTCGCTACGGCCCTTACATTGGTTTATGCGTTTTCTGTTGCTTGTTTATGATTTTTGGTATAGTTATGTCATCGTCCCCTGCCATATTGCTAAAAGGCATCTGCGCTATTATACAAGACCCAGATTATCTTATTAGCGACTATATAGGAATCGGTGACATTGGTGCTGCTTTTTTTAATAGTGGTCTTCTTACTTTCCTTATGACGGCTCTTCTGTTCTTTTTCAAAATCAACATTACCGGCATCTCTATCTCTTCTCTTTTAACAGTTTCTGGTTTTGCTCTATTTGGGAAAAACATCTTGAACGTTTGGCCCATAGTGTTAGGAGTTTATTTCTACTCTCTCTACCAAAAAGAACATTTCTCACGGTACATTTATATCGCTCTTTTTGGAACGGCTTTAGCCCCTCTTGTCAGCCACCTACTTTTCAGCTCCCTTTTACCTCTTTTATTGCGCCCATTAGCAAGCTTTATTTTAGGAATTTCTGTAGGAATGATGCTTCCTCCCCTCGTTTCTGCTTTTTTGCGTTTCCATCAAGGATACAACCTTTACAATGTAGGATTTGTAACAGGTGTTTTAGGGACAGTCTATGTATCTATTCTCCGTTCTTACGGGCTTTTAGTGGAGACCCGGATGATCTGGACTACTGGTAATAACAAGCTTTTAGGGACATTTTTCATCGCCATTTTTATTATCATGATTTGTACCGCTTTCACCCTTGACAGGTGGAGTAAGATAAAGTGGGTAATGGCTTATAGTGGACGTGCCGTGTCTGACTTTGTTATTTTAGAAGGATGGGGTGCTACCTTAATGAACATGGGGGCTATGGGACTTCTAGCCACCTTTTATATTCTTGTTATAGGTGGAGATCTTAATGGGCCTACCATAGGTGGCATCTTAACTGTAGTCGGATTTAGTGCCTTTGGGAAACATCCAAGAAATACCATCCCCATTATTTTAGGAATAGCACTAGGAGCCATAACGAAAAAATGGAGCCTCGCCGCTCCGCCCATTCAATTAGCCGCTTTGTTTGGAACAACTCTCGCACCTATTACAGGGGAATTTGGATGGAAATATGGAGTACTTGCGGGTTTTATCCATTCTTCTGTGGTTTTGAATGTAGGAATGCTCCACGCAGGATTTAACCTTTACAATAATGGATTTTCTGGAGGGCTAGTAGCTGCCGTACTGTTGCCGTTAATCGAAGCCTTTGCCGGAGGTGGTAAGAGATCATGAAACAGGAACGAATTCGAGTGACAAAAATGGCAGGGGAACTCATTAATGATTTTCTCACTTTTCTAGGTTGTAACAATATTAATCTTCATATTTGTGAGGATCCAGATGCTTTTCTCATTCACATAACAGGGGTATTTCAAGATCTATCAGAAGAGCGGTTACAAAGAATGAAAAATCTTCTCTGTCAACCTCGGAATTATGAGTTGGAAGAAATGTACTGGAGTCTTTCGAGCGAGAGAGATACAGATGCAGAATTACATCTAGTAGGCATTATGACTGATGAAGTGACGATATCAAGAGATCCGAAGAAAAAACTCTTATCTATTCACTTAGTTCGAAAAAAATAGAGCGGCGTATGCCGCTCTATTTTTACAATGTCTTGTTTGGAAGCGATTATGGCGGTTCTTCTACTCTCCAACCTAAACCACACAATGAAGTTATTTGTAAAGAACTCGGTTTCAAAAGAGAAAACCTTGAAGAAATATCTTCTAATGCTGGGCCTTGGTAAAACCTATTGACTCCTTGCCTAAAACGCTTATACTGTCGGAATGTTTTGCTTAAATATAAGCAAAATCGCGGGAGGAAAGCGTATATGAATCATCTTATAAAGGACTATGGAGTATATCTACCCATGTTAAGCACTACATTATTATGGGCTGGAGCATATATCTGCGGCAAATTAGGTGTTGATGAATTTATACCTTTACATCTGCTTTTTTTCCGTTTTCTTATAGCTTCTATTTTTATCTTTATCGTCATTGCTTTGCGAAAAAAAGGAGAATGGAAAATATCAACACATGACATTCCAATACTGTTCCTTCTTGGTTTTACAGGCGTTTTTGCAAATAACTTTTTCTTTTTTCTTGCGTTACTCTACACATCTGTAACAAATGCCGCGATTATTTTTGCTACAACACCGTTCATGACAGCTATTCTGGCCTTTGTCTTTCTTAAAGAACCTTTAGGGCTTAAAAATATATGTGCTTTGATAATAGCTCTTTCAGGTGTCGTTTTTCTCATTACAAACGGGGACATACACGCCCTACTTCATATGGACTTCAACATTGGAGATTTTTATGAAGTTGGAGCTTCTTTTGCCTTGGCCATTTTTACAATCATAAGCAGAAAGGTCGCCAACAATTATCCTCCAATAACTATGGTGAGCTACGAAAATCTTTTCTCTCTTATTATCACTATTCCATTTTTGTTGGTAACTGGTGCTTTCGATTTTCAAGTTACCCCTACATATAAAGGGTGGCTCTCCATTTTATATCTTGGAATATTTGCATCTGCCCTAGGTTATATCTTTCAACAAATTTCCATAAAAAGTATAGGAGCAAGTAAATCTGCTGCTTTCTTAAACCTAACTCCTTTTCTTTCCGTTCTGCTTGGAATGGTCTTCTTAAGAGAAAGTCTCTCTGCTGTGAAGATTATCAGCGGCATGTTGATTTTAGCTGGAATATACCTCAACTCTTATTCAACTTGTCGCTCTGTTCCTCGTGTCAAAAAGTGCCATAATAACTAGATGCATGGAGAAATAAGCAGCGGGGGGAATTTTAAATGTCAGGGAACATACGAAAAAATATAACACCGGGCCTTCGAGTTAAAATCGTTCAAAAGCAGCATCAAAGAACGGGACAGCTAACTGAAGGTATCGTTAAAGATCTCCTCACAAAAAGCCCGACGCATCCCCACGGGATAAAGGTTCGCCTAGAAAGTGGCATTGTAGGAAGAGTTCAGGAGATATTGGAGTAAGGTAAACAAGCCGTTTTTCGGGTTCCCGAAACGGCTTGTTTTATATAGCTCACCTAGAGGCTGCCAAGCTATCCGATAGTATGAGCAAAGCCACTATAAACAGCAATCTCGACAAAACACTTCAACAACTCTATAAGAATACCGAGAATGCTTCTTATCTAATCTATTGGCCAAGAAGCATATAGGAGTTCTAAAACTTTTGAGAGTTTAATCTTTATCTAAAAATTCTGCTTGGGATTGTCCAATAAACAGACTTGCTTTTTTACGATGATAAAACAAAAAAGCCATTTCGGGAAACCCGAAATGGCTTTGAATTATCTGGCTCCTCGGGCAGGACTCGAACCTGCAACCTAGTGGTTAACAGCCACCCGCTCTGCCGATTGAGCTACCGAGGAATGTCATTATATTAAACTGCCAAAATATATTATGGAGGCGGCACCCGGATTCGAACCGGGGATAAAGGATTTGCAGTCCTCTGCCTTACCACTTGGCTATGCCGCCACCATTGAAAAGTCTTTGGAGCGGAAGACGGGATTTGAACCCGCGACCCCAACCTTGGCAAGGTTGTGCTCTACCCCTGAGCTACTTCCGCATGTTGACGGTAAGTGGTGGCGGGACCCAGAATCGAACTGGGGACACGCGGATTTTCAGTCCGCTGCTCTACCTACTGAGCTATCCCGCCTTGTCCCTATCAAAGATAAAAAATGGCGGGGCCGACGAGACTCGAACTCGCGACCTTCGGCGTGACAGGCCGACGCTCTAACCAACTGAGCTACGACCCCACCACAATCTTTCACTCAAAGTCCTGGGTTTGGTTTTGGTGGGCGGAACAGGGTTCGAACCTGTGACCCCTTGCGTGTAAGGCAAGTGTTCTTCCGCTGAACTATCCGCCCCGTTCACCGCTCAACCAACGCGAAGGATAGTATATCTATGACTGCAGAATATGTCAACACCTTGACAAAAGGAATTTTGCTGCATTTTCTCCTAATAGATTATCTACCCCCTCTTTCTCTCCAAATATCTGATTAAAAATCTTTTTATACCTCTCAAAAGAGAGAATTGGGAAATCTGACCCATAAAACATTTTCTCTAATATTCCCGCACCTATTATGGCTTGAAAAATTTGTGGTTGATAGAGCCATGGAAGGGCTGCCGTATCATATCTGGCATTTTGAAGGTATTTCTTCATTTCCGGCATCAATTCATAAAGCCAAAGTCCGCCGCCAAAGTGAGCAAAAATAACTTTTGCTTCTGGATGGTTTATACAAAATTGAGCGGCTTCTTTAGGCCCTACATTTCCCTTCCCAGGATAATCATGGCCAACAGGTTCTGCCGTGTGAAAAAGAAGAGTCATTCCAGCCTCTTGAGAAGCACCGACAAAACGCCACGTCTGCCGAACATCATCGATGTTAAAGTGCTGCCCGCCTGGGAAAAGCTCCCCTACTCCTATAAGTCCTTCGTCGGCACACCGAAGTATTTCCTCCTCAGAACCTCTAGCTAAAGGAGGCACTACAGCAAACCCCTTCAAGCGATCAGGATATTTTTTGATACCTTCAATAACGTAATTATTACAATGACGGCATAACTCCAAATCCTTAAAAGCAAAACCGAATATCCACGATTGATCTATATCGTCCTCGTCCATTTGAACAATTACATCTTCTATCGTTGCCCACTTATGAACCTTTCCATGGGAAAGGAGTCCGAAGTAATCTTCTCTTTCAGATATTTTCTCGAAATCCTGTATTACATCTGGTGGATAAACGTGAACATGCGTATCAATAATCATCATTTTTCCATCCTTCCTCCGCTATCTTCCGACGTATTTGCGTAACAAATTGATGAGCCGCACGAGTAGGTTCGGGAAGTCGATACTTTATACACGCTTTCAAAACTAACTCTACCGATTTTTCAAGAGAAATTCGATGGCCAGGGCTTATGAATAGAGGTTTCACTCCATTTCTAGAGCGAAGAACGTACCCTACATGCTCTTCTTGATAGAATAATGGTGATCGACTCCCTTTCTCGTTCCCAGGATCATCATAAACGCCAACAAGGTGGCTTTTTGCCACCCCTATAGTCACAAAATTTGTAAGAACCCCAAAGTGAGAAGCAAGACCTATTCTCCGTGGATGGGCTATTCCCGCCCCATCAATCATCCAAAGGTCTGGGCTCAATTCCAAGCGCTCAAGAGCGGCAAAAAGTGCTGGAACCTCTCTATAAGAGAGTAAACCCGTTAAATAAGGGAAAGAAACTGGATATATTGCCCATGTATAGGAGATAGGAGAGAATGTTCCCCACTCCATGCAAACAATCCCCGCAATGGCCAATGCTTTTTTGCCTCGTCTGCTATACGCTACATCTACTCCCGCCACTGTGGTGAGCCGAAAAGGCTCATCGCGGATAGATACTTTTTCTGCAAGAAGTCGTTGTTCAGCTATCGCATGTTGAAAAGAATCAGGCACAATAAATTTCAAGGATACGCCCCCAACTATAAGTTAGCTACACTATACCTCTTTTGATGTTTTCTCGTCTAGAAAACAAAAGAGGCTGCCTCTTAAGTACAAGGGCAGCCTCCTCATCATTTTTAACAGTATGTGCAGACGTTCTACTTAACTTCGACTTCAGCTCCAGCCTCTTCAAACTTCTTTTTCAGCTCTTCAGCCTCGTCCTTGCTTACAGCTTCCTTTACAGGTTTAGGAGCGTTATCTACAAGCTCTTTAGCCTCTTTCAGGCCAAGGCCTGTAACTTCACGAACAACCTTAATTGTAGCAATCTTGTTAGAGCCAGCACCCTTCAAAACTACATCAAACTCGGTCTTCTCTTCCTCTGCAGCAGCTGCAGGGGCGGCGCCTGGCATCATCATGGGCATAGCCATGGCAGGAGCAGAAGCAGAAACTCCAAACTTATCCTCAAGAGCCTTTACGAGCTCAGAAAGCTCTAATACCGTCATACCTTCAATAGCCTGAATGATCTCTTCGTGGGTCATTTCTATTGTTCCTCCTTAATCAAAACTCTTCAAATTTAGTTTATATTCATTTTTAACATACCCATTCCCAATGGGGTATTACGCTACCCTTATTAGGCAGCCTGCTCTTTCTTCTCCTTGATCTGAGAGAGGCATGTGGCCAACCCTCTGATCGGGCCGGAAAGAACTGTAACAAGGCCAGACAAAGGAGCTGCGATGGTGCGAACCACCTGAGCAACAAGCACTTCCTTCGATGGGAGATCTGCCAAAGCTTCGACCTGGGCTACATTTAAAATAGAATCGCCCAAAACTCCACCCTTTAAGATAAAAGCCTTATTCGCTTTATCTTTAGCAAAGTCTTTAAACACCTTTGCGACAGCAACAGGATCGCTGTAAGCCATAGTATAAACGTTAGGGCCAGCCATAATATCTTCTGGAACAGGCATCTCTTCTTCTCGAAGAGCAATTTTCATGAGGGTATTTTTAGCTACCTTCATTTCGCCGTCAGCTGCTCTGACTTTAGCGCGAAGATCTGTAATCTGAGCTACAGTAAGACCTCTGTACTCTGCCACAAAAACTGCTTCGGTCTTGTTGAGCATTTCTTTCAACTCATCAACTAAATCATACTTAACTTTTGCAGGCATGTGTTCACCTCCTCTTCAAAAAAAATCTCCCGCCCCATCTAGGTCGGGAGATTCTAACATTACAAAAGATAACGTATCTTTCAAAGATAACACTTATCCTTGGCATGTAACCTCCAAACCTCGGTGGGTGGATTACTCCATTAGACGCTTGAAGCGCGCCCACTGTCTTAGGCTTGTCAAAATATCTTATTTAATTGTAGTTTTCTTATGCTTCCGCAGCTATTTCTTTCGCAGCAGCTATAGGATCTATCTTTATGCCAACACCCATAGTAGGGGCGATATAAAAGCTCTTTACATAGGTACCTTTCACTGAAGCAGGGCGAGCCTTTACAATCGTCTGATACAAAGCCTTTACATTCTCATACAGCTGTTGAGCCTCGAAGCTCTTCTTCCCTACCATATTATGAATTATAGCAGCCTTATCAACACGGAACTCCACACGACCAGCCTTAATTTCTTTCACGGCATCAGCTATATCGAAGGTTACTGTACCCGTCTTAGCACTTGGCATTAGACCCCGTGGCCCTAAAATTTTCCCCAAGCGACCTACATTTTTCATCATATCTGGAGTAGCAATTACCGCGTCGAAATCAAGCCAACCTGTACTAATCTTCTGAATCAAATCATCTCCGCCGACAAAGTCCGCGCCTGCCTCTTCAGCTTCCTTAACCTTTTCTCCGGCAGCAAGAACCAGCACTCTTTTAGTAACTCCCGTACCATGGGGTAAAATTACCGTCCCACGAACTTGCTGGTCTGCATGGCGGGGATCGACGCCGAGACGGATATGAACTTCGAGGCTTTCATCAAACTTCGCAGTAGAAACTTCTTTAAAAAGATCGATGGCCTCTCGCAATCCGTACAGTTTCGTGCTGTCTACTTTTTCCCTTATAGCTAAATAACGTTTACCTCTTTTTGCCATTTTAAAGTCCCTCCTCGTGGTCATAGCGGGTCTGGCCGACCCTGCCACAATCGCTAAACAAAAAAACTAGCCGACGATTTCAATCCCCATTGAACGAGCTGTGCCTTCTACCATGCGCATAGCCGCATCCACATCATTGGCATTCAAATCTGCTTTTTTAAGCTCAGCTATCTCTCTCACCTTATCGCGGCTCACCTTTGCCACCTTTACCTTATCGGGCTCACCAGACGCCCGTTCAATCCCCGCAGCCTTCTTCAACAAAACACTTGCAGGGGGAGTTTTAAGGATAAAAGTGAAACTCCTGTCAGCATATACCGTCAAAATAGCCGGGATAATCATCCCTGCCTGATCTGAAGTTTTGGCGTTAAACTGCTTACAAAACTCCATAATATTCACGCCATGCTGACCAAGAGCCGGCCCTACAGGGGGAGCCGGGGTGGCCTTACCTGCAGGCAACTGCAACTTGATCTGCGCAACTACTTTCTTTGCCATTACCGCTATCTCCTCTCGTTACTGCAAAGCTCTCCTCCGCCTTTTAAACAAAGAGTTAGAAGAGCGCCCGCTTTAGGTTCTATATATACTTAGAGCTTCTCCAGCTCCATATAGTCAGTTTCCACGACAGTCTCCCGTCCAAAGACCGTCACTGTAAATTTTACCTTCCCTTTTTCAGGAACAATCTCCACTACAGGGCCTACTTGCCCTTCAAAAGGACCGCTCTTCACCTTTACAATATCCCCAATTTTAAGGTTCATCTCAATCTTAGGTTTAGCTTGATCCTTCCCAATCTTGCTCATAATTTCTTTTACTTCTTTTTCAGAAAGAGGAATAGGGTGATTTCCTGCTCCAACAAAACCTGTAACACCAGGAGTATGGCGGACGACATACCAAGATTGATCGTTCAGCTTCATCTCCACAAGCACATAGCTCGGATAAAGTTTCCGTGTCACTTTTTTACTTTTGCCATCTTTTACGAAAACACGCTCTTCCACCGGGACTAGGACACTAAAAATCTCTTCATCCATACCCATCGTCGCTATTCTCTGCTCGAGATTAGCTTTAACCCTGTTTTCGTACCCAGCATAAGTCTGAACGATATACCAGCGCCGCTCAACATTACTTTCCATCACACAATGGGGGGTCGGACGGGCCCCCTCACCTCCCTGCTTTCTATTTACGTTACTTGTGGCGTAGCATTCTTACTGGTATCACTAACCAATAAGCCTCGACAAAAGACCCGTTAACGCTAAATCAATAACGCCGAGATATGCAGCAACAAAAAGGGTAAATACTATTACTACCAGAGTTGAATACCACACCTGTTTCTTCCCTGGCCACGTTACTTTCTTAAGCTCGGCTCTTGCTTCACGCACGAAGCTGAGGATTTTTTCCATAACCTCGGCCTCCTATCTTTAAACAAAAAAAATGGCAGGCCCGGCAGGACTCGAACCTGCAACCCCCGGTTTTGGAGACCAGTGCTCTGCCAATTGAGCTACGGACCTGCGAGCAGCGTATATTCTACACTACTTAGTTTCTTTATGCAAGGTGTGTTTATCGCACCACTTGCAATATTTGTTAAGTTCCAGTTTCTTTGATTGTTTTTTCTTATTCACTGTGGTCGTGTAATTTCTCTGCTTACACTCAGTGCACTGCAAACCTACAATATCTGCCATAAAAATTCCCTTCTTCCCAATTACCCAAGAATTTCAGTTACAA
>NZ_DHFC01000010.1:0-84160 GCF_002400205.1 Aminobacterium sp. UBA4834
ATTCACAGAGGCATTCAAACTGTAGCAAAAATGGTATTAGCCGGAGAGCTTTCAAAAGAAAGATTCCATGGCAACATTGGAGAAATAATCAACGGCACCAAAACAGCACGAGAAAAAGATGATGAAATTATTTTTTACAACCCTATTGGCATGGGAATTGAAGATCTCATTGTAGCAAAAGAAATTTACGATCGAGCTATACAATCTGGCAAAGGCCAAAAATTAATTTTATGGGAAGAACCATATTGGATTTAGCAAAAGAGTTTCCATTGGCGAGGTAAAAACACGGGGAAGGCAGAGAAGGGTCGCAGGGAAATCCACTCCTTCCCTGCCTTTTTGTAACGTTACAGCCACACACATATAAACTGTTCCCCCTCTATTTAGGAAGCTTTTTTCTTTGCCTTTCATGTAATATGTAATATATTAATAGAAACAGCTATAATAACCAACGCTGGTTAAAGAAACGTCTAGCACAAACCACCCTCATTAAATCAATAATAATTGGCAAAAAAGAAAGGGGACCATTTAATAATGGAGGAACAATACAGCAATTCCCAATACCCTCGACCTGACATTGAAGACGACGAGATCGATCTTCTCGACCTTTTACTTGTGCTCGTAAAAAATAAAGGCCTTATCATTGGCATCACTATTCTTTTTATTTGTGGAACTCTTATTGCGAGTTTTGCAAAGAAGCCTATATACCAAGCGTCAACAACTGTATTCCTATCCCGAGCAGAGCAAACAACCATTGGGAAGGGAACAGAATATATACGTACTGTCTCTACTTTCACACCAGAGCTTATTACCAAACTTTTTTCAACAGGCAGTGTAATAAACAAGACAAAAGCCAGTTTACCCCAAAAAGAAGACACCTCATCTGTGGCTCTTCAGGCATCTTTTGATAATAAAACTCAACTCATTACTCTTACAGCTACAGCCAATGCACCTGATCTTGCCGCTCTAGCTGTGCATTACGCTGTAAACGCAGCCCAATCAAACCTTGATACCCTTATTGAAGACAGAAACTCCGAGGTTTCTCGTCTTGAGAATGCTATTACTCTTGATATAAATGACGTGCAAAAGCGCCTTTCCGAAAAAGAAGAGAATTTAGCACAATACGTTAAAAAAGTGTCACCTAAAAAAGAAGTCGCGCCGTTCTATTCTCTTTCTTCACCTGAAAGTTCCCAAAATGCCGCTGCCCTTTTTGAGCTTCCAGATGGCGGCCTTGAATATCTTCGGCATCTTAGAGAAATTACCCTTCTTGAAGACCAGTATCACGTGCTTCAACAACGTAAAGTTGCTCTTTCTGAACTGAAGCGCCCCGTATCTATAATGGCCCTTGAAGAGGCCATCGTGCCTTCTTCGCCCATAAAGCCGAGGCGATCCCTCATAGTAACCCTCGCTGCGATGCTAGGCCTTTTTGTGGGGGTATTCATTGCTTTCATTCGGGAGTTTATATATAACGCGAAAAAGGATCCGGAAAGAGCCAACAAGATAGCTGCCATACGGAAATCTTTAACATTTAAAAGGTAAAAATTTATATATTGTTTGCTCTTTTTAAATAAATAATAGTAGGTCTTAAAATTAGTAACCGCATCTTTCAAGACCTGGCATCATAAATATTTGAAAGGAACCGTACTTCATGAGCGTATATAAAAATTGCCTCGACCTGATACAAAAAAAACGCCGCACCTGGCTTATCACCGGCGTTGCTGGTTTTATAGGCTCTCATGTGGCCCAAACCCTGCTTCTATATAATCAACGGGTTGTAGGGCTCGATAACTTCTCCACGGGGAAACAAGAGAATATAGAGGAACTAAAATCTGCGATCTCTCCTCAACAAAGAGAGAACTTCACTTTCTTTTCCGGGGACATTCGAGATCGCGAGCTCTGTTCCCATCTCTGTAAAGAAGCAGACGTGATTCTTCATCAGGCCGCCCTTGCTTCTGTGCCCGCCTCAATAGAGCAGCCTCTTACAACCCATGACGTGAACGTCACAGGCTTTCTAAATATATTAGAGGGTGCCCGACAGAACAAAACAAGGGTCGTGTATGCTTCATCAAGTGCCATATATGGCGACAAACCGGGCCTTCCTAAAACCGAAACAATGGCCCTTGCGCCCCTCTCTCCCTACGGCCTCACTAAACTTCAGGACGAAGAGTATGCAGCTCTTTACACAACCCTTTATAATGTTCCCACAGTAGGGCTACGCTACTTTAACGTCTTCGGGCCGCGCCAAGATCCCCATGGCGCTTATGCCGCGGTTATTCCTGCGTGGATAACAGCCCGCCTTACTCAACAACCTGCTCGTATCTATGGAGATGGAGAAAATACTCGCGACTTCTGCTATATTGATAATATCGTTCAAGCTAATTTACTCGCTGCCACAACGGAGAATAAAAAGGCTCTTGGATTATCTTTTAATGTCGCATGTGGGCATCGACTCTCTCTTAACGAGCTTTATGCCATTATTAATGAAATAGTTTCTAGGAAAGCACATATTCCCGCAACCGCTGAGCCGAACTATTTTCCCCGCCGCCCAGGAGATATTCGTCATTCTTACGCTTCTCTTACCCTCTCTGAACGGGAGCTTGGCTATGCGCCCATTGTTGATATAGGCGAAGGGCTTGAGCGAACAGTATTATGGTTTGCACGATTGGGAGATTAGATTATTATGTCTAAAAGTAAACGTATGCTTCTTATAAAACTATGTATTGATATTATGCTTGGCGCCCTTGCCGCCTATAGCGCTTTCGCTCTCCGTATAGGTTTGCCCCTCGGGAAGTATGCGCCACGGGCTTTTACCTACACTTATTTAAGCGTCTTTATCAAAATAGCCATTAACTTTTATTTTAAACTTCACCGTCAATCATGGCGTACTGTCGGCACTCGCGATGCCATGGTTCTTATTAAAGCTACTGTTACCCTCGCTCTTGTTGCTTCTTCTATTTCTTTCTTAGTAGGCGGCGCTTACAATATTCCTCGCAGCATCCCCCTTATCGACGCCCTCGCTTACGCTGTTTTTATGGGGACTAGCCGTTTTGCCTGTCGAACAATGTTCGAAAGAGCTGTAGGCAAAAAAGTTGGGGCTAATAAAAGAAGAACCCTTGTCATTGGTGCTGGAGAAGCTGGAACAATGATTGTTCGAGAAATGTTCCGCCACCCTGAATCAGGCCTTGTTCCTGTAGGTTTTCTTGATGATGACCCCATGAAACGAGATACTCGTTTTTTAGGCCTCGACGTATTTGGCGCCATTAAAGACCTTCCTCATGTGGTTCGCCATCACGGCATTGAAGAGCTTGTTATAGCCATACCATCAGCGGAAGGCGCTACAGTCCGCCGCATTATAGAACTTGCGAAAAAAGTAAACGTTCAATACCGCATCATTCCAGGTATTTACGAAGTTCTGAGCGGGAAAGTTTCTATATCACTGCTTCGCCCTGTAGAAGTGGAAGATCTTCTTCGACGGGAACCTATAAAGCTCGACATCGACTCTATTGCCGGCTACCTTACAGGCAAAACGGTACTTGTAACAGGTGCAGGAGGATCTATTGGCTCTGAAATTTGCCGGCAGGTATGCCACTTTTCTCCAAAGCTTCTTATTCTCCTTGGCCGCGGTGAAAATAGCCTATTTCACATAGAACAAGAGATACAAGAACAGTACCCTGACATTTCGTCGGTTACTATAGTAACCGACGTACGAAACAAGCCTAAAATTGAACATATTTTTGAACAGTACAGGCCAGACGTAGTTTTTCACGCTGCAGCTCATAAACATGTACCAATGATGGAAGCGAACTCTGACGAAGCTATTCTTAACAATGTGGGGGGAACACAGAATTTAGTAAAAAGCGCCTTATGTGTGAATACACGCTATTTTGTCAACATATCGACAGACAAAGCGGTAAACCCTACGTCCATTATGGGAGCTTCTAAACGTGTAGCAGAAATGGTTGTACGGAAAGCCGCCCAAGAAGCTAAAGAGGGGCAACATTTTATCTCTGTACGCTTTGGAAACGTACTTGGCTCCCGAGGCAGCGTGGTCCCCACCTTTAGAGAACAAATTCGCAGAGGCGGCCCTGTAACTGTTACTCATCCTGACATGACACGATACTTCATGACAATTCCGGAAGCGGCACAGCTTGTACTCCAAGCAGGGGGCATGGACAAAAATGGACAGGTTTTCGTTCTTGACATGGGTGAACCTGTGAAAATAGTGGACCTGGCAAAAGACCTTATTCGCCTTTCGGGCTTTGAGCCTGACGAAGATATTGAAATTGTCTATACAGGCATCCGCCCCGGTGAAAAGCTTTACGAAGAACTTCTTACGGCAGAAGAAGGGACAACAGCAACCCACCATAAAAAGATATTTGAGGCAAAAAGCAATGATTTACCGAAAGATATGGAAAGTAAGCTTACACATTTATTTGTGGCAGCTTCAAGTTACAACAGACAAAAGATTATTTCTACTCTAGGAGAGATTGTGCCGCGCTGCAAATTTAAAGAGTGACTCTTTTCTTGAGGAGGTTTTTATTATGCTTTATGCTATTAAGAAAGCAATAGCTGATAACATAGAGGGGATTGCATATCTTCATAAAGATCGATTTCGGGATCATTTTTTGGGGCATTATCCTATATTTATAATAGAGAGATTTTATGAGTCTTTTTTAGACACCTCCTTGTTTTTTGTGGCACTTCAAGAAAACAATGTGGTTGGGTTTGTTATGGGAGGAACCTCGACAGAGCTACAAACATTTAAAAAAAACTTTATCAAGAAAAATCTTTTTAAATGTTTGTTATCTACCATATGCATACCATCAATATATATTGATGCTTTATACCGCGCAAAACAAATGATGAATAGACCCGTAAATAAAAAGGGGCTCCCAACTCCCTCTGCGGCTTCCATTCGTCTTTTATCAATAGCTGTTTCTGAAAATATGCAAGGAACAGGTTTAGCTTCTGTTCTTATAGATACATTTGAACAACATATAATAGAAGGAGTATTCCAATATGGTTTGTCGGTAAAAGATACGAATAAAAGAGCCATTAGTTTTTACAAAAAAATGGGATTTCAATTAGAAAAAGAAATAGATCATAGCCTTTATCTTATAAAAAAATTAGAGAATGGAGTTAAAAGTGAACATTTTACTTATTAATCATTACGCAGGTTCTCCTGAAATGGGGATGGAGTTCCGCCCTTATTACATGGCAAAAGAGTGGTTAAAACTTGGGCATGACGTTACAATTGTGGCAGCCTCTTTCTCACATCTCCGTTCTAAGCAACCTTGCGTCACGTCGCCAGTACAAGAGGAATACATGGACGGAATTCATTATATATGGTTAAAAACGCCTTCATACATTGGTAACGGATTGGGTAGAGTCAAGAATATGCTATGTTTTATAGCAAAACTTTACAAATATCTACCTCAAATAACAAAAAACAAGCATCCTAATGTCATTATAGCGTCATCTACGTATCCTCTGGATATCTTCCCAGCACATCATATAGCTAAACGTTTTGATGCTAAACTTATTTTTGAGGTTCATGACTTATGGCCATTATCCCCAATGGAAATCGGACATATGTCGTCTCTACATCCTTTCATATGGATGATGCAGCGTGGAGAGAATTACGCATGCAAGTATGCAGACAAAATAGTTTCTATTCTTCCCCTTGCAAACCACCATTTAGAAACACGCGGAATGGCCCCTAAAAAATTCGTTCATGTCCCTAATGGAATTAATATAGACGAATGGAAGAACAATGCCGTTGAATTACCGTCAGAACACCATGCATTTTTAAAAGAACATCAAGATTCTTTTCTTGTAGGTTATGCCGGAAGTCATGGTTTGGCTAATGCTTTACATTATTTGGTAAACGCAGCTCCCATGCTTAAAGACAAGAAAATTATAATTGTACTTGTAGGTCAAGGGCCCGAAAAAGGAAACCTTATAAAACAAGCAAAAGAACTAAAAGCCAATAATATATTCTTTTTGCCTCCTATTCCTAAAATATATATTCCTTTATGGTTAAGCAGCCTAGACTGCTTAGTTATGACTGCCATGAGAAGCAAATTATGCCAATATGGCATCTCTTTAAACAAGATTTTTGATTATATGATGTCTGGACAACCTATACTTAACGCTATAGAAGCTGGAAACGACCCTGTAAAGGAAGCCGGGTGCGGCTTGTCTGTTGAAGCTGAAAACCCTGAGGCTATTGCAAAAGGAATTCTAAAAATATATAACATGACGGCAGAAGAACGACACGATATGGGAGAAAAAGGGAAAAAATATGTACTCCAACGTCATACGTACCCCATATTGGCTACTTCTTTTTTACAAGCGATGGAAGAAAGGTGATATCTATGGGAAATAAAGATTTTATACCCTTCGCTCTACCTGATATTGGACAAGATGAAATAGATGAAGTTGTTGATTCATTGCAATCTGGCTGGTTAACAACTGGACCTAAAACCCGACAGTTTGAAAAAGAGTTCGCTCATTATTTAGGTGATAACATCCAAGCTTTAGCTGTAAATTCGGCTACGGCAGGGCTTCATTTAGCCTTGGAAGCTATTGGAATCAAGCCTGGAGATGAAGTTATAACAACAACTTATACATTCACTTCCACAGCCGAAGTAATACGCTACCTAGGGGCTCATCCTGTTTTTGTTGATGTTGACCCTAAAACCTTGAACATTGATGTAAAACGAGTAGAGCATGCCATTACATCTCGTACAAAAGCTATTATCCCTGTTCATATTGCGGGTTTGCCTTGTGATATGGATTCTATCCTTTCCATAGCGCATAAACATAATTTAAAAGTTGTTGAAGACGCAGCTCACGCCTTTCCTGTACATTATCGTGAAAAATATATTGGAACCCTCAGTTCCGATGTTACAGTTTTCAGTTTCTACGCTACAAAAACCATTACTACAGGAGAAGGGGGAATGGTTGTCACCGCCAATCCTGAGATAGCAAAACGTTGCAGTATAATGCGGCTTCATGGAATTGATCGTGATGCCTTTGACCGGTATACTTCTGAAAAACCATCTTGGTACTATGAAATAGTTGCCCCTGGCTTCAAATACAATATGACGGATATAGCCGCTTCTATAGGTATCCACCAGCTTAAAAAGGCCCACGCTTTTAAAGAGAAACGAACTGCTATCGCAAAGCGTTATGCTGAAGCTTTTAAGGATCTTCCTGTTACTCTTCCCGTTATGCCTCAGACAAAGGAAGATCACGCTTGGCATCTGTTTATTCTTAGACTTACAGAAAATGCCCCTCTTTCCCGTAATGAGTTCATCCAAAAGATGTCTGAAGCAGGAATAGGCTGTAGCGTCCACTTCATACCTCTTCACATGCACCCCTATTGGCAAAAAACATATCAATTACGAGAAGAAGACTATCCAATAGCAACTAGAGCGTATAAAGGCGCAGTAAGTCTGCCCATCTATACGAAAATGACGGATAAGGATGTAGATAAGGTGATCAAAACAGTTCGGTCTCTTTTGAAACCATGAAGAGCAAACGTACTTTTGACTTGCTTTTAACAATTCCGGGGCTTATTTTATTAGCTCCAGTTATGTTGAGTATTGCAATCTGGGTCAAGTTAGATTCTAAGGGGCCTATATTTTTCAAACAAAAGAGAGTGGGCTACAAGGAGAGACCATTCTGGGTTTATAAATTTCGCACAATGGTTCCCGACGCAGAGAAAAAAGGATTACAACTTACAACTGCAGAAGACAGCCGAGTTACTCGTTCGGGGAGATTTTTACGGAAATATAAACTTGACGAACTCCCCCAACTTATTAATGTACTCAAAGGAGAAATGAGCCTTGTGGGGCCTCGTCCCGAAGTTTCTCGGTATGTGGAATTTTATCCAGCTTCTATTCGAGACGTTGTATTCTCTACGCCACCTGGCATTACTGATCTAGCTTCAATTGAATTCAAAGATGAAAACACGTTGCTTAAGGAAGCAACGAACCCAGAGGAAACATATATTAAGCAAATACTTCCAATCAAGCTTAATTACTACGTTCAATATGTACAAAATAGGTCAATAAAAGGAGATCTTAGGATTATTATAAAAACTATAACAAGTCTTTTGCGTTAGCAAAGAATAGGAGACATATTTAGAATGAATAAAATCGTTTCCCTCGTTGGGGCGCGTCCCCAGTTCGTAAAAGAAGCTGTTATTGCATCTGAAGTTCATAAAACAAATGCTTGGAATCATATACTGGTTCATTCAGGCCAACATTATGATGCCAATATGTCGGATCTTTTTTTCGAAGAACTGCATATTCCAACTCCTCAGTATTTCTTAGAGGTTGGATCCTCTCGTCATGGGAAACAAACTGCATTGGTACTTGAAAAATTTGAAGACATTCTTCTTCGAGAAAACCCAGACATGGTTATTGTATATGGGGACACAAACACCACTGTAGCTGGAACTTTAGCCGCTGCTAAACTTAAAATTCCTGTAGCTCATATTGAAGCTGGAATGCGTCAGAGCCCTAAAGATATGCCGGAAGAAATTAATCGTGTTGTGACAGACCATTTATCATCTCTTCTTTTTTGTTGTTCTGAACTTTCTCGACAAAACCTTCAAAAAGAAAACATCATAGACGGTGTTTTTATTTCTGGGGACATAATGTATGACCTTTTTCTTCGAATGAAACCATACTTTCTAAAAGATAAAATATTGCAACGTCTTCATCTTCATGAAGGTCAATATACACTTGTAACTCTTCATAGAGATTTCAACGTAGATAATAAAGAAAATCTCGTTTCTATTCTTGAAGGGCTACATTCTTACTCTAAAGCAATGGGGCTAACGATTGTATTCCCTATGCACCCCAGAACACAAAAACGCATAGAAGAATTTAACCTTACCCAATATCTTGACTTTATGAACACTATTGAACCTATTGGTTATTTGGAACTCATGGGCCTACTTGAAGGATGTGTGAATGTAGTAACTGATAGTGGCGGACTTCAAAAAGAAGCATACTATGCCCAAAAACAAGCAGCCGTAATTATGCCCGATACAGGTTGGAAAGAAATTATAGAATCTGGTTGGAATCAGCTTGTACCAGCAAATGTGGCAAAAGAGGTCTTGCCTCAGACGTTAGGGAATAAGTCTGCTGCATACCCAGACAACCTTTATGGTAAGGGAGAAGCTTCAAAATTAATAGTGAAAGCTATAACTTCATCTTTGAAAAACTGAGGTCGTAATTAATGGGAAAAAGAATTTGCCACATTACAACTGTACATCCTGCAAATGATACGCGAATATATATAAAAGAATGTCAGTCATTGAACAAAACAGGCTATGAAGTATTTTTAATAGCGCCAGAAACGCCTATGTCTTTAACAGGCATTCCTGTGAATATAAAATTTATTCCTAAAGAACACAACCGTCTTCTTCGTTTGATACGTGGTCAATGGCACGCCCTAAAAGAAGCTCTCAAACTAAAAGCTTCCCTTTATCATTTTCATGACCCAGAACTTATCTTTATGGGACTCGTACTTAAATTTATGGGGAAAAAGGTCATATATGACGTGCATGAGGATCTTCCTAGACAAATATTGACCAAAGAATGGTTACCAACTTGGAGTCGAAAAATTATTGCCCCCATAACAGAGGTTATTGAATGGGTAGGAACAAAAATTTTTGATGGTGTCATAATCGTTGCGCCCGTACAAAAACATAGATTCCCTTATCATAAAACTATCATGGTGCAGAACTTTCCTATTCGTGAAGAGTTTCTAGAATCAAACTCAAAAAACTACTTCAAACGCCCTCCATATTTTGCTTACATTGGAGGAATAACAGCAATCCGTGGGATTAAAGAAATGGTAAAAGCTTTAGAATACATAGATAATTCGCAGGTAAACCTTATTCTTGCAGGGGAAATTAGCACTGAAAAATTGTTTAAAGAGATAAAGTCCTACCATGGATGGGACAAAGTACAATATGAAGGCTTGGTAAATAGAAATAAAATAGCAGACATACTGGGAAAAGCAAAAGCTGGACTTGTAGTTTTTCATCCTGCACCTAATCATATTGGAGCTCAACCTAATAAATTTTTCGAATATATGTCTGCAGGAATTCCTGTAATAGCTTCAGACTTTCCTTTATGGAGGCATATTATAGAAGAAGCTAAGTGCGGGCTGCTTGTTGATCCTCTCAATCCCGAAAAGATTGCAAAAGCAATGGAATGGATACTCGATCATCCAGAAGAAGCTCAAAAAATGGGGGAAAATGGTTTAAAAGCGATAGAAACAAAGTATAATTGGAATAATGAATGTAGAAAACTCATTCTTTTTTACGAAAAACTACTTCAAAAGGAATGCGCAAGAATAACGGGAATAGCAAAAGAGGGGTCTAAATGGAGATAGAAAAACTTATAACTAAATATACAGGATATAATTCTTTTAAAAATAGGATCGAGCACACTGGATTAATGGATGCTATTTGTCCTAATACTATAAGTTTTCTTTCCAATCCTAAGTTTACCTCTAAATTAGCCCAAAATTCTAATATTGTTGCTATTTTAGTCAGCCTGGAAGATGCGCAAAGAATAGATATTGAAATAGAAAAAATTATTACAGAGAACCCTAAAAGTGTCTTTTTCGATATCCATAATGAATTTTATAAATTGAATATACTACGTCAGGTGACTAAAATAGATCCCGATGCTAGTGTAGCTTCCTCAGCTTATGTTTCCCCTTATAACGTAATTATAGGATCAGGAGTAATTATACATCCCCACGCCACCATATTAGATGGCGTGTCCATTAAAAAAGGCACAATAATAGGGCCTGGAGCCGTTATTGGAACTCATGGTTTCCATTGTTATGACGATATCAATGGAAACAAAAAGAAAGTTTACCATGACGGGAAAGTCATTATAGGAGAAAATGTAGAGATCGGGTCTAACGTGTCAATAGATAAAGGACTGATGGGACGTGATACCATCATCGGTGATCATACTAAAATAGACAACTTAGTACATATAGCTCATAGAGTTCATATTGGATGCTCTTGTCTAGTAGCCGCGGGAGCCATTATATCTGGCTCTGTAACAACAGGAAACGATATCTGGATAGGTCCTGGAGCTATCATTTCTAACAGGGTTACTCTAGGAAATAATGCCCAAGTATTGATAGGATCAGTAGTAGTGAGGAACGTAGAAGACAAAGGCAGAGTATCAGGCAATTTCGCAATGGACCATTTTAAGCGAATACTTGAACGCTAGAAAACTCATTCCAATATGTAAACGAGTAATAAAATTTAAAAACAAAAATAAGGATGATTTGAATGCCTAGTATTTCTCAAATTTCATATTATTTACCCCAAAATATTTTAACAAATGAACAACTAGAAAAGGAATATGATTCATGGTCTGCAAATAAAATCTATCGCAAAACAGGTATAGAGAAACGCCACATTGCTAACAAAGAAAAAACATCAGAGATGGCTATAAAAGCAATTGAAACTCTCTTTAATTCAAGTCAAGATATTGTTAAAAATGGCATTGACTTCCTTCTTCTCTGTACGCAAAGCCCTGACTATTTCTTGCCCACAACAGCTTGTCTAGTACAACAAAGATTGGGTTTACCCCAAACGATAGGGGCCTTAGATTTTAATCTTGGATGTTCTGGATATATTTATGGGTTACTTTTAGCCTCATCCTTAATTCAATCGAATCAAGCCTGTAATGTGCTGCTTCTCACATCAGAAAAGTACTGCCGTTATATTCATCCTCAAGATAAAAGTACCCGCACTATTTTTGGCGATGGAGCAACAGCTACCCTTATTTCAGTAAACAAAGGGTTCGCTACTTTAGACGCTTTCGATTGGGGAACGGATGGCTCTGGCGCTAAGAATCTTATTGTTCCAGCCGGTGGAGATGCACTGCCTTGTTCCGTTGAAACAGCTAAAGAACAAATTGATGAAAGTGGAAATATCCGTTCCCTCGACAATATCTATATGAATGGACCCGAGATTTTTACTTTTACATTAAACACCGTACCCCTTACAATAGAACGAGTTTTAGCAAAAGCATCGTTAGCAATGGAAGATATAGACTTTTTTGTTTTCCACCAAGCTAACAAGTTTATGCTTGAGACTCTCCGCATAAAGCTGAATATTCCTGAAGAAAAATTTATTATCGATATGAAAGATTATGGGAATACTGTATCTAGCACAATTCCTATTGCTCTGGGAAATGCCCGGAGAAAAAAGCTTTTTCACAACGGAGCCAAAATTCTTCTAGCTGGATTCGGTGTTGGATATTCGTGGGGATCTGCCATATTAACATGGAAGGAGTAATAAAATATGACATTGGAACAAAAAATAGCATTACTTGCCGAAACTATCGAAACTGACTCCAAAAATCTAATTCTTGCCCGCTCCCTTGACTCTTTAGATGAATGGGATTCACTCGCTTTAATTTCTTTGATTGGTATGTTCAGCAAATCTTTTGGACGAAATATCCCTGTCGAAACATTGAAAGAATTCAAGACAGTTCAGGATATAGTCAATGAAATGCATGAATAACTTTAAAAATCCTTTTTCTCTCGAAAATAAAAAAATACTCGTAACCGGTGCCTCTTCAGGAATAGGACAAGCTACAGCTATATGGATTAGTCGCATGGGAGGGCAAGTAGCTCTTCTTGCACGGTCTAAAGAAAAGCTTGAAAAGACACTCTCCCTGCTTGAAGGGAGTAATCATCGAATCATTTCCCTTGATTTGCTCTCTCAAGAAAATGAAATAGAAAAAACGATCGATAGCCTTGTTCAGGAATGGGGGCCTTTAAATGGGATGGTTTATAGCGCTGGCTTAACGATCACTCAACCATTAAACCGACTCCGGGCAGAAAAAGATTATAACGACATCTTTAACGTAAATTACAGAGGTTTCCTATTCTTATCTCGAATTTGTTGTAAAAAAAAGAATCACACAAACAATACAAGTATAGTTGCTATTTCTTCTATTACAGCTCTAAAGGGGAAAAAGGGATTAACATTATATGCTAGCTCAAAAGCAGCCCTTGCATCTTCAGTTCGCTGCCTCGCACTAGAATATGCAGCTATAGGAATACGTTTTAATTGCATATGTCCAGGTTGGGTAAATACTCCAATGTTAGAAAACACTCGAGAAATGCTAGGAAAAGAGTTATTTAAACAAAATATGATAGCCCCGCACCCGCTAGGTCTTGGCACTCCAGATGATATTGCGTATGCTACTATCTACTTACTTTCAGATGCAAGTAGATGGGTTACGGGATCAAGTTTAATTATTGATGGTGGATATTCTTGTTAATATTTGAGGCGAATAAAAGATGAAAAGTTTACTGCAAAAAATTCAATCAAAAACAGCTTCTGTTGGGGTTATTGGCCTTGGTTATGTTGGCCTTCCATTAGCCGTAGAAAAAGCAAAAGCCGGTTTTCACGTCACTGGTTTCGATATTCAATCAGAGAAGGTCGAGAAAGTAAACAAAGGAGAGAACTACATAGGTGACATTATCCCCCAAGAACTTAAAGAGTTAGTCGCTTCAGGTCACCTGAAAGCTACTAGTGACTTTGCAGAAATTGGTACATGTGACGTTATCGCTATTTGCGTTCCTACTCCTTTAGATGTGTTCAAGCAACCAGACCTTTCATATGTGGTGAGTTCTGCACAATCTGTAGCAGACCATATACATAAAGAAATGCTCATTGTTTTGGAATCTACTACCTATCCAGGTACTACAGAAGAAGTCCTCTTGCCTCTTTTTGAAGAGAAAGGGTTAAAAGTTGGCAAAGATTTCTACCTCGCTTTTTCTCCAGAACGCGTAGACCCTGGGAATCATATTTATAAAACTAAAAACACTCCTAAAGTTGTTGGCGGATGTACTCCCTTATGTACAGAGCACGCAAAAGCTTTGTACGAAGCTGTGCTTAATGCCCCTGTATGTGCCGTTTCTTCCCCTAAAGAAGCAGAAATGACGAAAATTCTTGAAAATACTTTCCGTATCGTTAACTGTGCTCTCGCCAACGAAATGGCCCTTGTCTGTAACAGAATGGGTATTAATGTGTGGGAAGTTATTAATGCAGCTGCCACAAAACCCTTTGGTTTTGTGCCTTTCTACCCCGGCCCCGGTGTTGGCGGACATTGTATTCCCATAGATCCTTTCTACCTCACGTATAAAGCCAGAGCCTATGATTACCATACTAGGCTTATTGAATTAGCCGGAGAAATTAACGACTCCATGCCAGAACATGTAGTTGAGCGGCTTATGAATCTTCTTAACGACCAAGCCAAACCCCTTAAAAAAAGTTCCATTCTTCTTTGCGGCGTGGCCTACAAGGGAGATATTGATGATTTGCGAGAGTCTCCAGCCTTAAAAATATGGAAGCTTCTTGAACAAAAGGGAGCCATTGTTACATATTACGACCCTTGTTGCCCTTCTGTGGCGTGGAAGGGTAAAAAGATACTTTCTACGCCACTTACAAAAGAAGTTGTACAAAAAGCGGATGCTGTCATCATTACAACTGCCCATAAAGACAATGTTGACTACCGGCTTATTGCTGAAAACGCTCAATTAATTTTCGATACTAAGAATATTTTGAGTCAGATTCTTAATATAAAACCAGAAGCATTAGAAACTTTGCATATTTTATAAAAAGGAGTTATCCATTATGTATAAATTTGCCCTGCTCGGCTGTGGCCGAATCAGTAAAAACCACATAGAAGCTTTATCGACATTAAAAGAAGAAGGGAAAGCGGAGTTCGTTGCCTGTTGTGATATTGTTCAAGAAAAGGCTGATTCTGTAGCTTCTCAGATAGGGTGTACACCCTATTATAGCTATTCACACATGCTTAATGATGGTAAATTTGATGCGGTTTCCATATGCACTCCATCTGGCCTCCACCCAGACCACGTTATAATGGCAGCTCAGGCTGGTAAACATTCCATAAGTGAAAAACCAGCTGGAACATCTCTTGAATCAGTAGATGCCGCAATAGACGCTTGTGACGCTGCACAGGTACTCTATCTTGTTATAAAGCAAAATCGATTCAATAAAACCATTCAGCTTCTACGAAAAGCCCTTGAAGCTGGCCGATTTGGTCAGCTTTACATGATCTCATCTAATGTATTTTGGACCCGCCCCCAAGAATACTATGACCAAGCTAAATGGCGAGGGACATGGGAATTCGATGGTGGATGCCTTTCAAATCAAGCCGCTCATTATGTAGATATGGTTCAATGGATGGGAGGAGCTGTAGAAGACGTTAGTGCCTTCAGCTCTACACTTGCACGGCGTATTGAAGCCGAAGATACTATTGTAGTCAACATTAAATTCAGAAGTGGCGCTCTCGGCTCTATTAACGTCACCACTCTCACCTACCCCAAAAACCTCGAAGGGAGCCTTACTATACTGGGCGAAAAGGGAACGGTACGCATTGGTGGTGTCGCCATGAATAAGGTAGAAACATGGCAGTTTGCCGATAGCGATCCTATGGACGAAGCTATTAATGTCGTTAACACTAACCCCAAGAGTGTCTATGGTTCTGGACACCTTGATTACTATGGACACGTTATAGATGTTCTCGACAGCAAAGCAGATCCCATAGTTACAGGGCGTGAGGCACGAAAAACTGTGGAGATTATTGAAGCAGCTTATGAGGGTATTTAAACAGAAATATGCGGATTAAGAGAGAAAATTAAAATGAGAATTACCATAAAAAAAACCCGCCTTCTAATGATTCTTTTATATTTTCTTATAAAAGGATCATTAGACTTTATATATTGCTCATATATAGTTCCGATGTGGGGATATATGGGATTTACTTTATGTAAAACTAATGAAGCTATCATTTTTTCATATATTTACGTATTTTTACTCTCTATAAGTATCCCTGTAAAAATCAAAACTCCATCCGACTTTTTTTTACACCTACTAGTTTTATGTCCACTTATGCCCATGCTCACGATCTATGCTTTTTCATTTGCTACCCACAGGTATATGATGATATGTATTATTTCTTTCTTCATTGTTTGGTTATGTGTAAAAATACCCTTTCAATTGGTTATTTCTAAATCGTTACATAAGGGGTATAAAATTGCACTTTGCATTTCCGCCTTTTTTGTCGTTCTTGTAACAATCCATATTATTGCAAAAGAAGGATTACATTTTTTTAATTTAAATCTATCAAAAGTCTATGAATTTCGCAGAGCTTCCGCTCAGACAGTTGCTCAGGGTTTTTTTGCATATCTCAATAATTGGGTTTTTAAAGTTTTTAACATGTTTCTTCTTACGTGGGCGCTATATAAAAATAAGAAGATTTTTATTATTATTTCTCTCTTATTGCAAGTTTTCTTCTTTGCTATCTCTGCCCATAAATCTGTATTATTTTCCCCAATTCTTATTTTATTAATACGATACATAAGCTCTAAAAAGCAACTACCCGTTCTCTTTCCGTTTTTCTATTTGACAGGGATTGGGTGCTCTTTAAACATATTCTTGCTTTTTAATAATATATGGCCTTTAAGTCTTATCGTAAGAAGAGCTCTTTTTGTACCTGCTTTTTTAAATTTCAAGTACTATTTATTCTTTCAAAATAACCCTTTAATATACTTTTCTAACAGTGTTTTTATAAAGAGATTAATTCACTACCCATATGATATTCCTGTTCCCTTGCTAATAAGTGAATTTATAGGCCATAATCCTGAATCGTGGGCAAATACAGGTTTTTTAGGGGCAGGATACGCTCAACTAAGTTATTTAGGCATAATAGTATACTCAGTGTTAATAGGTTTTATTTTAAGGATTGTAAATAATTCTACTAAGACCTATCCATTCTGGGTCGGCTCGTCATTAATAGCTATTCCAATATTTTCCGTGTTCACTAGTTCTGACTTAACTACAGGTCTTCTTACCCATGGTCTAGCTCTTGGAATTTTTTTACTTTGGCTAATAAAGACAAACATTGCGAAATCGACTTAAGTTGTATCTACGTCAATGATGTAGATACAGAAAATTTAGTCCCTTGTTTTTTATTCGTGTTCTTGGGATGGCTTTCGTCGTCATAAATAAAATTCTATACACTACCATTCAGAGACGAAAAAACACCTCATAGCAATTTTACTTATTGAATTAATGTTAATTTTTTAATCCACATTAAAAATCCTCATCCACATTTCTACCATAACAAACTTAAATCTCATTTCGTCATTAGATTTATTTTTAAAAATATCTTGTATCTGTTCCATATTAAAATATTTTCTACTCTTAGGATTGTCCAATAGATTCTCCTGGAAATAACCATTTAGTTCGTTGAGCCATTTTTCTTGAGGAACACTAAATCCTAATTTATTTTTTCTGTATACTACATTTTGAGGCATTTTATCTTCCATATACTTTCTCAAAGGAGCTTTTGTCCAACCATTCCGTAATTTATAATTCGTGGGCAAGCTTGCCGCTTTTTGAACAAATTCATGATCTAAAAATGGAACCCGCGTTTCTATTGAATGTGCCATCGAATTCCTATCTTCATATCTTAATAAATGCGAAATGAAGCTGAATAATTCGCCATTTTGAGCTTCCATCGTTGTCTTGAATCCCAATAAATTATCCACTATATTTTCATTTATAAATTTTGAAACAAAATTTATATCTATAAAATCTACTTTTTTTACTTTTAATATTTTTCTCCTAACATTTAAGTTATTGAAATAAAGCAAATATTCTGCAAGGCTCTTGCAGCTTAGTCTCGAGTTTTTATTAGCTAAAATAAACGCTCTAATCGCTTCTAAAATTTTGAAATCTTTAATTTTTTCCTTTAATGCATATGCGTAAAATCTCTCATAGCCTAAAAGGGTTTCGTCCCCTCCTTGTCCATCCAGTAGAACCTTCACTCCGCTTTCCTTAGCTGCTTCCATTACACACCAACCTGCAAACACACTAAGGCTTGCAAAAGGTTCGTCTTGATGCCATACTAAAGATTCAAAATCTCTTTTGATCTTGTCTGCATGAGGTTTGACTTTTAAATTGCTACATTCTGAATTCTTGACAACTAAATCGCTGAAAAATCTTTCATCTATTTCTTTAGCATAATCATAACAAGATGTAAACGTTTTAAACTTTTTAAGATCGTAATTTTCGTCTTCCTTCAGCAGTTGTCTACATGCTAAAGTAACAATGCTAGATGAATCGAGTCCTCCGCTGAGACAGCTCCCAACCTCTACATCGCTTCTAAGTCTCATCTTGATACTATTTTCTAGAAGCTTTCCTAAATCATCACTTTCATCTCGAAAACTTCTATACTCGTTACATATTTCATTGTTCAGTGCCCAATATTTATATTTTTTAAAGTTATAAGCATTATCATTTAACGATACGTTCAAAGAGATATTTTGCCCTCCTTTCAAAACATATATGTCTTCAAAAAAGGTTTCCTCTGAAAAATCATGAAAACCATAGAAAAGAAAAGCAAATAATATTTTTTCGTTTACCCTAGGTTTAATTCCATATGCTAATAACTGTTTTATTTCTGATCCAAAAATAAAATTATTGTTATCAAAGTAAAAATAAAATGGTTTTTCCCCAAACCTATCTCTAGAGCAAAATATTTTTTGATTTTTACTATCCCATATGGCAAATGCCCACATGCCATTAAAATGCGTTACACAATCTTCTCCCCAATGATCATACGCTTTTATTATTACCTCTGTATCTCCACTTGTTTCAAACTCGTAACCTAATCTCTGCAACTCATCTCTAAGTTCTACATAATTGTAGATTTCGCCATTATATGTTATTACGCAGTTTAAATAAGTCATTGGTTGGTGGCTTTTAGCAGAGATATCTATGACACTCAGTCTCCTATGTCCTAATCCAAGAAAATAATCGTTTTCATAAAGCTTTTCTAACGGGGGAAAAGCAAGCTTTTTTACATCTTCACAAGAGTCCTCCCCAAAAGCAAAATTTTGGTAATTTCTTCCACATAAATAAAAACCTTCATCATCCGGTCCTCTATGTTTTATTATATCTGTCATATTTTTTAATTTTTTAACATTTAGTTTATTACCCATACTCAAAATACCTGAAATGCCGCACATATTGACACTCTCCTCTTAGGCTTGAATAAAATCTCACAATCAATTAGCCTTTTTATGCGAATCTTAATTTTTGAATAATTCGCCAAATATATCTCAAAATTCATATTAATTATTTAAGCTAAACAATACTTGCTCTTTTACTTGTTTTATTTCTTCTTCGTTTATAGTCTGATTGAATAATCATATATTCCCTGCTAATTTACACTAGAACACAATAACTTTATTTATGTCGTCTCCTCATCTTAGTTTATTCCAAAGAACCCAAATAGCATAAAGCATACACGAAAAACACCAAGCGCTAACTCTAAGGAAAGCTGACTTCGAGAAAAAATAAAGCGTAGCCATCGGAACAACAAGTAAGGCCACAGCAAAAAGCTCTCTTATAATTTGTCCTACATACTTATTTAATTTTTCCCCTATTAAGTTCATAATTATTAAGAGGTATAAAAAGTATACTATGACATTGCAAGCGCTATAAATAATAATGGGAGTGTATGTACTTTTAAATAGACTCCCAATCCACAAGGAAAAAATGCTCGCAAGAAGCATAAAGCCCTGAAATATCGTCAAAAATCTTTGTCTATTCAATATCAAAAAAGCAGAAGAGATAGGGGATGATACAAATTGCATCCACAAGTAAGGCGCCAGAAATAAAGTGTAATAACCAGCGATCTCCCACTCTCTTCCTAAAAGCAAAGGAAAAAGAACTGGAGCAATAAATCCTAAAGATAAAATAGGGAAGGTTCCAAACGTAAGAAGCGTTTTAAAAACCTGCAAAGTCATCTCCGCTAGTTGATTTTCTCTTTGTGCAACAACTGCTCGTTGATAATAAACTTGCCCTATAGATTGACCTAAAAAACTCGCAGGCAACTGGAGAACTCTCATACTCATAGCAAACCATCCAGTTACACTTGGAGAAAAAAACGAAGATAGGAGGAGGGGGGTTATTTGAACACTTAAACAATCGAGCATTGTCCCCCATGTTCGATAAAGGGGGAAGCTTATGTATTCCTTAGCAACATAAACCATATTATTTTTACTTATGTTCTTTAAGGAGGATTGATTTATCGTATTGCGAAAAAGAGTCGGAATACCGAAGGTTAAACCAACAATATGCCCCCATAAAAGGCCAGAAGGAGTAAGCCCCATAACCCCCATAAAAATACTCGTCATCGCTCCAAAAATTTTTTGAGTTACTTTTGTTCGTGCAATGGCTGGATAAGCTTTAAAACGAAGAGCAAAATAAGTCATTATTCTATAAAGCCCCATGAAAAACACGCCTAAAGGGAAAAGCCACAGGTACGGTGTTATTGCCCCCCATCCCCATTTAACTAAAAAAATACTTGCCTTAAAATAGATAAAGAGAGCTAAGGAACACACTACTCCAACATGCACCAAACAACTTAAAGCGAGGATGTTTATGGCTGATACATCTTCTTTAGGTAATGGAATAGCTAAATGATACGATAAGCTAGTAAATGCGCCTAGAATGCTCAACAACGCCATATATATTGCAAGGACACCGAAATCTGCTGGGGAATAAAGCCGGGATAAAATAGGGGTTACAAGAACATAAATAGCTTGACTAATGATTGTACCTCCAGCTAAAAGAAAAACACTTTTAGCTGCTGATCCTGATTCAAACTTATTTTTTAATAATTCAAGAAACTTTCTAAAAAAACTTATTATCATTTTCAAATCTCCAACTCTATTCATAAACATGCACCATTAAAAATTAACATAGGTCACTCCCAGAGCGCCCATGATCTCTTTGCTTCAAAACTTCCTAAATTTTTAACTTAATATTATTTTGGGAATATTTCCTTTTCTCGAAAATATTCCCGCGCCAAGCGCCTTGCTTCTTCAACGTTTTTCTCTTTTATCAAACCTTTTATTTTATAGAGGAGAAGAGACTCCGAATATACATAAGAACATAAGCTATGCTCTGTTGCAGATAAAAAAGTAGAACATCTTTCTTTTGTTAAAAGAAGAGAAAATAATGTTGGCTTTTTTTGTAATAATTTAGAAATAATAAATTTGCCTATTATATCTCTGTAATGGGATGCATCATAGAATAAACCCCTATCTTTAGTAAGATTGTTTATAAAAGCAAAATCGTAATAATCTGCCATTTCCGCAACACGTTTTTTTACACTCTTAAAATTATCATATTGCTCTGTCACCCAGATAAGCGACAAAAGATCGGCCGAAATAGGGTTAAAAAATAGTACAAGATCAATTTCTTCTGCACGAGCTATCTTAATAATTTTTTCTAAACATGTAAAACTTTCGTCGCATAAAGAAACCTGCTGATATGTTTTAAAAAAACTTATTAATGTATGTATGTAAGCATCTTCATTCGTTCCTAATGCACTACCTCTCTTAACATCCCACCCTTTATTGAATAAAATAGTATCTGCATCTTCTTGGCTTTTCAATATAGTAGGCTTTATCATCCCGCGAAGCCCCGCCGTCTCTTGCATTTTAAACATCATATATGAAAGCCAATTACTAGCAATTTTATTCAAACGTACTTGAGAGAAACCCTGTCGAGAATCATTGAAATTATGAGAATCAAACTGAAAAAAATCTAGCCCCAAATACACCTTTTGAGGCTTATGAACCTTTATCATAAAGTTAAGATATTGATAAGCATCTCGTATAGATAGGGAACTCATACCCATGTTATAAACTTTCACGCTTTTATCAGGATAATCATCAGGACATAAACCTACGTAAACCCGAGACGAGCCTAGAAAAACTACATCTGGTTTTATTAGACGATATTCGTACGGTTTAAAAAAATCTAAATGAGCTGGCTGAGATACTTTATAGTTATTGAATCCTTTTATTATAGGAAAATGCCAAATACCTAAAGGATCGACAACGATAAGAGTTCCCCAAAAGATAGAAATCCCAACTCCTACAATAAAAAGCCAAAGCAAAACTAATTGTCTATTTTTCATCATAAAACCTCAAAATTGGAAATAAAGGAATTCTGTTGGTTTCGTGCCTATGAGTATCACTGCAAGCAAAAAAACAAACGCCGCTATAGCAATTTTCATTTTTGATAAAGAACGTCGCCCCGTATTACCACTTGTTCCGTGGAAAGAAATCATTTCCCAAGATTGAGGCATAAACAAACAGATAAAGAGACAAAGCACCAATTCCGGAAAATGCATCCCTCGCAATAACGATACATTTAAAGAAGGAATCCCTTGAAAACCTACCATCGCTTTTATTATGGTGTAAGTTTGTGCAAGAGAATGAGATCTAAAAAAGACCCATCCCAAAGTAACGGGGAAAAACGTTGCAACCCATTTCAAAAATCTAGGGTTTTTGCTTAAATTATGTCTTTTCAAAAAAGCTGACAAAACTTTATGCCCTAAAAGTAACAAGCCATGGTAAAACCCCCAAAAGACGAACGTCCATGAAGCACCATGCCATAACCCTCCAAGAGTCATCGTCACTAGCAAATTTTTATACTGGCTTAATTTTCCCTTTCTATTTCCTCCGAGAGGTATATAAAGATAGTCTCTCAAGAAACTCGATAGAGTAATATGCCAACGTCTCCAAAAATCTGTAATAGAAAGAGCTTTATATGGAGAATTAAAGTTTATGGGAAGACTAATATTAAATAAATTCCCCAAACCTAGGGCCATGTCTGAGTAACCACTAAAATCGAAATATATCTGAAAAGTATAGGCAAGAGCACCACTCCATGCAGACCAGAAATGTAATGGCCCTGTCTTATCAAAAACTTCGGCAACCCAAGGCGATAAGGAATCTGCTATTACAACCTTCTTAGCTAAACCTATCGAAAAAAGGAAGAGACCAAGTGCAATATTTTTATAGTCCACTACAAATGTTCTTTTTTGATAAAAATAAGGAACTATCTCAGTGTATCGAACTATAGGGCCCGCTATCAGCTGCGGGAAGAAAGAGACGAATAATGAATAGTTCAATAGAGAAGGATTTGTGATCTCCCCTTTATATATTTCTATTAAAAAAGCTATCTGTTGAAAAGTGAAAAAAGAGATACCTAATGGAAGGAATATATCTCTATTCACCCAATGAGAGTGAGCTAGAGCATATACATTACTCATTAAGAAATTTCCGTATTTAAAGTACGCAATCCATAAAAGGTTTACAGCTACTCCAAAGAATAAAAAGTACTGTCTATATACATTTTCCCTATTGAGGGCTTTTCCTATCCCGAAATTAAATATTATAGAAAAAAGCAACAAGAAAACGAAAGGGGGATTCCAATAGGCATAGAAACAAAAAGAGGAAATTGTTAACCACACCAAAGCCACTGATAAAAGCCTATATGATGAAAACAGCCTAAAACCTAGCCATACAACTGGAACAAACAGAAATATAAAACTATAGGAATTAAATAGCATTATTAATCCTACCCTTCAGAACTAGCTATGGCTTTCCCTTCCCAAACCACAAGTACATTATCGGCAAAAGTATCACTCACCATTTGCAACTCTTCTTGCTTCAGCACTAGCACCCGTATCTTGCGCTCAATCATCTTTTCAAGCTTGTCTATCAGGCTTTGCAGGTAAGCTCTGTCAATTTCACCAACAAGCACAAGGTCGATAAGGCCAGAGTCAATACCTTTTGCATAGTCTCCAGTTATAAAGGCAAGTTCCACATTGCCAAGGCGTTTTATAACCTGATCCACAAGTTGGTCGATTCCAAGCGTTTTTGCCACAATGGCCCGTATTTCTGGAAAGAGCGGGTGTTTTATGTTGGCCCTATAGACTTTTGTTCGACCTTCGTCGTGGGTCTCTAAGAGGCCTGCTTCTGTAAGGCGATTCAGTTCTACCCGCACAGCGTTAGTCGACTCGCCAAATTCATCGGAGAGTTCCCGCAAATACCCTTTGTTTTCCGGGTTCAGAAAGAATTTTAAAAGCAGTTTTATTCGGGTTTTTGATGTGATAAGAGATTCAAGCATGTGTTATTGAATATTTCCTTTCCCTTTTTGAGTCATTTTATTACTCAAAATAGAGATTGTCAAAAAACAAGGGAAGCACCTTCTCTAAAAAAGTGCTCCCCTTAAGCTACACCTCTTTTTACGCATTATCTCGCATGGAATGCCGCGGGCGCCGCTGGAAAAGGTCTGGCGGCAGAGCTGCAAGAAAGATGGCGAGAATAATAATGGCACTGCCCCATATTTCGTTGGTCGTTGGCATCTCTTTGCTCAAGAGAGCGGCAAGGCTAATGCCCGTTACTATTTCCACTGTACATACAAGACTGGCAGCTGTGGCTGAAATATATTTAAGGGCTGTGTAGTACGCTGCGTACGCCAATAAGCTTCCTATAGCGGTGAGAAGGAAGATAGATCCCCAATCGCTGCGGGAAAGGAGTGCAATATCGTGCCATCCAGCAGAGAGATGCTTTGCAAGAACCATGCAGAGTCCACCCCAGAGATGGGAATAAAAAATAAGGCTGCCTTGGGTAATGCGTCCTTCTTTCGCTATTTTTCGCCCCAAGAGAGATTGACCGGCTAGCCCCATAACGGCTACAAGCCCCCAAAGAATTCCTGGAAGGGCAATGTTTTGAGCTCCGCCTTTTCCGAAAAACATGCCCACCCATACACCGAGAAGAATAAGAAAAGCCGACACAATCTGGGCGAAGGTGGGGCGTTCCCGCGTAATAAAAATTCCACCTATGAGGGTGACGAGAGGGAAGGTGTAGTGAATAATAAGGGCGGCAGAAACTGTGAGATATTTTAAAGAGTAAAGAAATCCCGTATAGGTGCACACTACAGAGAGAATACCGTAGATAAAAAGAAGCCCCTGTTCCTGTACTGTCTTTTTCAGGGAGGCGCGGTCGCACCATGCCAGGTAGGTGCCACAGCAGATGGTAACGAGAAAGGCTCGCAGCACTATAACTGTTGCCATATCCACACCTCGAAGGGCAAGAGCACGCCCTAAAGGACTCACCACGCCCCAGGAAATTCCTGTGCAGAGTGCAAAAAGAATGCCAATAAAGTGTTTGTTCATGTTTTTTACTATCTCCATGGATATATTTTGCTTGAGAGGCAATATTTGAAATTATATCATGATAGCGGGGGAAGGGAGCCACATCTGGCTCCCTTAAAAGTTTATAGCGGCCAATAACGATGAAGAATATTCCTCGTTTTGCGCCGTATCTTCTTTATGCGAGCACTCACAGCCTGTTGGGTACGTTGTAACTTTTCAGCTATTTCTTTCTGCGTATACCCTAAGAAAAGTGCCTGGATAAGGAAGATCTCTTCCCGGGTAAAATAGCGCTCTAGCATATCGATATATTCAATAGGAAGGTTTTTCCTCGGGGCTGCCATTACCACTTCAAGTTGAGGGGTAAACTCGCAGGCGTAAGGAGTTCTGCGATATCGTCTGGCTGCGTCTCGAACTCGCCCCGGTAATCGTTTGGAAATATACTCTTTTTTAGACTTTTCCGGCGGGCATTTTTGTATAAGAGAGAGATAGGCTATAATGCCTTCTTGTTTCAAATCTTCAAACTCGGCACCTCTACCAACATATCGTCGTGCCGTTATTTCAATAAAGTGACGAACCCAACACTTAAATTTTTCTGTTTCTTCAATTCGTTTATTGGCACTCACTCCATTCTCACCCTCTTTTGGTTGATTTTTATGGCGAGATGAACGAAGTTACGACGACCGTAGGGCAAGATGGTGTGGAATCCGGTTTTTTCTGCTAATTTGCAGAAATGGGATTGATATTTATGCATAACTACCACGTCTGCAGCACAACCTTTCATATGAAGACTATGAGGGACACCGCCTACTTCTTTGTTATGGGTTGGGCAACGGTATCCACTCGTGAGAATAAGAGGTTTTCCCCAAAGGGTTCTCAGTTTTTCAAGGCATAGCGTCAATTGAGGCCATACTTTTGCCTGTTGACAACAACGACATTGAAATTCCCGCAAGTTAAAGTGGGGTGTAAGCTGGAAATCATTAAGAAGCTGTTTCACTGTTCATGCCTCCTCCAATATGTGTGATAGCGCTTTCGAGGCGCCGGATGGCTTCCGTGAGTTCGTCAAGCCTTTTCTCCATACGTACAAGCAGATAGGCTGCTACCGCCACAGAAAAGCCATTTTGAAGACACAAGGACCAAAAGTCCTCCATCTCTATCACCTCCTTTTAGAAGCATGAAAAGGCGACCGGGAAATTCCCGGCCGCCTTTATAGTCGTTTACCCTTCAATAAGAGGAGTCACAGTGGTCTCTACCATCTCTGCGCTTGCAATAGCAGTAAGGCCATTTACAAAAATGTTGTTATCGATAAGGGCCTGCATGGCACTGCGGACCTCAGGCTCTGTTATATCTGCCCGTGGATATCGCAGGGAGATGGTTCGTTTTTTTCCGTCGGACGTTCCAAACTTGAGTCGTACGCTCTTCATATGTATCCCCCCTTTTTATCTAAACTCTACGATACCTGATAACTACTGCTCTTCAACGGCGTTACTATCGATCTTCAGCGTTTCCTCGAGAGGATACTCAAGCAAGGAAGCAAGAGATTTCGCGACAAGATCTACTTTGTCAGCTTCGGCTTCAGGTAATACATCAGAGAAGTTCATGCTTTTAAGAACCATGTCGCCATTTTCATCGGGACCAAGATTAATGCGAAGCTGTAGCCGACTTTCAACAGGAATATACAGAGACACGAGCCACACCTCCTTTCTTTTACCAGCCTTCACCCTTATAAGTGGGGTCAAGGGGTAAAAGATACAAATACGTGGGGGGAGAAGTTCCCCAAGTAGGGCCTTTCGTCGAACAGCTGGCCTTGTAAAATACGTGGCATCAGGCTGTGCAACGTGCAGTAAAGCCAGGAGAGGTTCTTGGTACATGATGGCCCTTCCTGAGCGCGTAAATAACGTCGCTGGAAGGTTTTTGGAGGTAGGGTGGTGCTAGGTTTTGCTCTATGTACTACATGCCGGCCAATGGTTGCTTGTTGCATACTATTGATAGTGTGGGTAAGAGGACGGGAGAAAGCCCCTCCCGTAGTTGAAACGCTGCTTCGTTTTCACTACAAGAGGGGCTTTGTTACTGTTCTATGAATGCCTTATCAACCGAAGTTGATGGCAACTCCACCAGCAAGTATAAGGACAATGCCAATCCATTGGGGAATTAAAATAGGTTCCCTATAGAGTACTCTCCCCCAAAATGCCGCAAAGAGGGGGCTAGATGCAGTAATAGGAGTTACTACCGATGCAGGAGCATATCTCATCGCTTCTGACGTCAGGAAGCCTCCCAACCCCATTGATAGAACTCCCACTGTTATCATCATGAGCATGTTTTTAAGCGGCATTTTAAAAAAAGGCTCTTGTCGCCCGTTTCTAAACCAAGAGATGCCCCAGCACAGCCATATAGATATGAAGAAAGAAATAGATTGCCAGAAAACAAGGGCCTTGGGCGAAATATTACCTGCAGTCATTCCCCATCTAGTTAAAACAAAGTTAACACTCCAAAAAAAAGCTGCGAAGAGTGCCAGAAGAACTCCCTTAAGAGATTTCTGCTTTGGTTCCTCTTTTTTCATGCGGAAGACCACTAATCCAACAAAAATACAGATTGTTCCCACAACCGTTGCCGTGGTAGCTTTTTCGCCAAGGAAAAGAATCGCCGCAACACTTGCAAAGAAGGGATAGGTACCTGTAATAGCGGTAGCGGTACCAGGCCCTATAAGTTTAATGCCGTGGAAAAAAAGCGAGTCGCCAACTAAAAGAGCCGATAGCCCACCAATGGAAACCAGGAAGGCCGAATGGAAAGCAACTCGCATTATATCTGGAGAAAATGCCGCTATAACCAGACCACATCCTAAAAATCCAATGCTACGCACAGCCTGCATCTTCAATGCAGAACTGCTCGCAATGCAATAGCGATAGATAATAGGGGCACTTCCCCACACAAAAGCGACAAGAAGGCTATAAAAAACTCCAATAATATTCACAGACACTACCTTCGAGACTTTCTTTTAAAAACTTACTTTTTTAACATTTCTCGAATAGAATCGCTGTAAGCCTTTGTGCGAGTCCAGCCTTCCTCATAGTTTTCTTTGACAATAGCCTTGAAAGCCCGTTTTTCAAGTGCATAAAGCTGACGGACAGAGATACCACCTGGAGTGCTCGTCTCTTTCAATAGGCCTGCTATATTATCAATTTGTCGTTCCCAAACTTTTAAACAACCTTCTACTGTCCCAAAGGCCATATGAGATGCCGTTTTATGGTCAATGCCAAGAAGTAGAGCAGATTCTACCATGGCTTCGAAGAAAGCATAGACAGGTGCAGGGCCTGTAGTAGCTGTAGCAACGTTGATTTTCTCTTCGTCGAGCATATAAGCTTTCCCCATGGAATCAAAAAGTTTCATGAGATTTTCTCTCTGAGTATCGTTAAATTTTTTGTTAAAGGCTACAGCAACTACTCCATGGCCAATGCGGCTGGGAGGGTTGGGAAGAGCCCTGGCAATGGCAAGGTCTGGGAAGATATCCTCATAAAGTTTCATGGGTATGCCCGATGAGATGGAAACAAGGGCTTTGCCACTGAAATCAGGGTTCATTTTACGAAGTTCCTCTGCAAGATCTATTGCATTATCAGAGCGAACACAAATAAACACAAAATCTGCAGCCTTAATAACGTCAGCCTTATCAGAAGCAACTGTAAGGCCATAGCGATCGTGCATTTCTTTTTCACGAGCTTTAAAAACATCGGTAATGTGGATATCCTCCGCTTTAACAAGCCCGCTGCCCAAAATATTTTGAGTTAGAATTTCACAAATGAGACCCGCACCAATAAATCCAATTTTCATAATGTCATACCTCCGATATGGTTTCTATATTTTGTGAAGTCGCGGCTTGCTGTATACCATAACTCCAGCGAAAAGCAGCAACGTTCAGGCTTAAAAAGGCAATAGATACAAGACGATAGGCTATTGTATAGTTCAGGTATGCCGCAATAGAGCTAATAATTGCAGGGACTATAAAGAAAGTACCTGAATAAAGCAGCCCATAGATTGCTGCAAGCTTTGTACGCGTTCGATCATCACCTAAATCCCCTACCAGGCACGTCATGGCAGGGAATCCGATTCCCATTCCAATGCCGAAAAAAATTCCTAAGAATACAAGTTGCCATGAGGATGAGGCGAAACTCGTACCTAAAATACCAATGGCTGTAACAAAGGTAGTAGCTCCTGCCAAAAGACGACGAGGGAAACGATTCAAAAGGGAGCCTCCTAAAGTACGGATTGCCAGAGACGTAACGGCAACAGGAAGGAAAAACGCCGTAGCCACAAGATGTCGTTCATAAGCAAGAGACACGAAGGTAATCTGCATGGCATCCACTAAGGAGAAAACGAACATGACAGCCATGAATGCAAGGATTGGGCGCATGGTGAATATTTCTTTGTAGCTAGCAGCCCCTTTCTCTTCTTTACAAAGGCTGGGGTGTTCTAGCTCTCCTCTGAAGCGAAGACTGAGCAATAATCCGCCTAACACAACTGCTACAAGAGTTAAAGAGTAGACGTGCGGATAGCCTTTAAGGAGAATCCATTCAAGGCAAGGCGCAAGTATGAGAGATGGAAGAACGTACCCCAAAGAGATCAGGGCGATATCCCGTCCTCGCGTCTGTTTTGGAACGAGAACCATTTGATAAGCTATCATGGAAACTCCCTGAAGCGTAAAGCCGAAGCCAAGAAGTACTTTGTAGAAGATAGCAAGTCCCACTGTTAATGGACCAACAGCCAAAGCTACGGAAGCAACCAGTAGTAATAGAAATCCAACTTTCAGAGAGCGATCAAGACCAATTCGTTCTACTATCAAAGGAGCGAATGGTCGAGAAAGAGCTGATACTCCATACCCGGCCCCCATTATCCATCCCAGCCATGGGCCAGTATCGAAACCAACACTGGAAAAATAGGCCGGAAGGAAGTAGTAGCCACTATCCATCGCCGCTGCTGAAAACGTCATAAATAGAAGTTGGAACACTACTGGGCTATATGTCATAGCTAATCGTTCGCCAGCTCTCTAAGAGCATGAGACATGATGCACGTACTGCGGAGCAGGCGATCTATGAGAACTCTTTCATTCGCCCCGTGAGCGAAGTCCGGTTCATCATTGAAAGCCCCCCCAAATGGAACCATATTCGGCATTTTTTTCGAATATGTGCTGCCACACATAGATAGTAATCGAGGCTCCTCATTTGTCGCGCTCTTATAGCCCCTGGATAAGGCCTGAATGAGACGAGATTGAGGAGATACAAGCAGTGGTGCCATCTGAGTTTGTATATCAAGAACAATAGCTTCTTTGAGGCAAATAGATTTAATTTTAGAGCAAGCATCTTCGAAAGAAATTGTCTCAGCTGGTATATAGATCCCTACAAAGAAAGAAGCATTGTTGTTGTCTCCTTTAAGTTGAGCCAAATTACAGGTAATATCCCCCGTATGAGGATGAGAAGCCGCTAAACCTAGACCTGATAGATCAGGGGAAAGGGCAATGTTTTCTCCAATAAAGCGAAAGAAACGACGGTATGTTTCTGCCATATCCAATTTTGCCATTAGAGAACAGAGCCTTCCAATGGCATTCACACCCAATCCAGGTAAGGTTGCATGCGCAGCTTTACCCATAACGGAAATCTTCAGATGGGAGTCGTGCCAACTGGTAGAAATTGGCCAGTGAAGTTCTGCTGCCATCTTTGTCAGAATACCCTTCGCTTCTTCCAATTCCCTTTTTCCCCCTGAAAGGAGGGCTTCCGCTTTTGCTGGCACAGATCCCGTGCTTTCACCCCCGTTGTAAGAAAGAGGCGTGATTTTACCTGGGAGATTTCCAGTGAAATTGGTTTTGCCAATAAACTTGAGAGCCCCTTTCTCTGCATTGATTACCGGGTATTCTCCGTCGGGAGTGTACCCCATCAGCCAAGGGCCTTCAGATTCTAGATAGGCTGTTACATCTCTCATTTTGCCGGATTCTTCGTCTAGACCGAAAATAATCCGAATCTTATTTTTCAAAGGAACGCCAGAGTCTGCCAGCGCTTTTAATGCAAAGAGGGAGCTGAAAAGAGGTCCTTTATCATCTTGTGTTCCTCTGCCCCGTATGTGGTTATCAACTATATCTCCACAGAAAGGATCGAAATCCCAATTTTCTCCTGGAGGAACCACATCAAGGTGCCCCATGGCTCCAACAATTTCCTCGCCATCACCATATTCAGCCCATGCCACTTTGCCATCGAGATTAACAGTATGAAACCCTAAGGATTGGGCTACATGCAGAGCATGGTCCAGGGTACGCCCTATCTCCCTGCCATAGGGACAGTCGGGCTGAGGTGCGGAACAAATGCTGGGAATGCGGACACTCTCCTGAACAGTCTGTATCAGTTCTTGCGATCGAGAGAGTACTAATTCATCGAGATTCTTCATCCTCTAAACCTCCGCTTCCTTAAGGAAAAAGTATGATGTTCTGCCGCTTTGCAGCGGCAGAACATCGACATATATTAAAGAAAGTCGCAAATATACTCCGACAGTTCTGCACATCTGATCTTGAAGACAGTGTTTGCAGGGACCATATAGACCTCGCCTACGCCTACTTTTCGCCAGTCAGCGTCTCCAGGGAAAAAGACTTCCACAGAACCTGCAGTCATTAACACTTTCTCTGGCCCGTCAGAATGGAACTCATAATCGCCTGGGAGATACACTCCCAACGTTTTACGACTTCCGTTGGGGAAAATTAGAGTACGACTCTGAACTTTCCCTCCAAAGAAGCTATTGACTTGAATTTTAACCTTAACAGCGTCAAAAAAATCAGACATCTACACGTCCTCCTCATAGGCTACTCTGCAAGCTGAGCGTCTCTTTTGGCGGCTTTCCGAGCAGCTTTTTCAGGATCAAGATAATCGGTTTCAAACTCCTTCGTAAGACGGAATATGAGCGGAGACAACAAGACCAACGCCACAACGTTCACATATACGGGAACGGCAGATTGAATGTCTAAAACCATCCAGACCACTGAGGGAACCATGTTGTTATAGAAAGCATAGAGAGTAAAGAGCAGGGGAACACCAGGACCAGTGAAACGAACGAACTGAATATACTTCATGCGCTGTTCACGTGTCTTATTTCTAGTGCAATAGACGATCAGGGATTCCAAGTATGAGAACCAACCTGTTGTGGTGGTCAAAGCAAAAATAAGCATGAAAAATGACAGCGCATATGCACCGTATGACCCAAATACTGCTGTCAAAGCGTCGCCTACAGCGCCAGCCCCGCCATGACCACTCTTCCAGGCACCGGTAACTATCACCATCAGGCCTGAGATGGAACAGACTATAATGGTGTCTACAAAGACTTCAAAAGCTCCCCACATACCCTGACGAGCAGGGTGGTCCACTTCCACTGTAGCGTGGATAATGGCGGAACTTCCCCAACCGGCTTCATTGCTATAGACGCTACGGGCAACGCCAACCTGAACAGCTTTCATAACCCCTACACCAGCAAATCCGCCGACAGCGGCACAGGGCGTAAATGCATAATAAAAGATGCTGGCAAACGCATCTTTAAGAGCTCCAAAGTCTTGGAAAATAACAAAAAGCCCTGCCGTAACATAAAGGACAACCATAGCAGGAACGACGTTTTCTGCGAATTTAACCACGCGAGGGATACCGCCAAGAACAATGTAATAACAAAGGAGGGTATAAGCAATGCTCATCCCAATAGCGGTATATTTGCTTAGATTGAAAGAGCGTTGAAAAGATTCCATTATGGTGTATGGGCCAGGAGCAAAATAGAAAGCACCAATCATGAAAACGGTGAATACAATAGCTAGTACCTTACACCATTTCCAACCTCGTTCTTGAACAAGCCCTTTTTCAATGTAAAAGGCGGCACTTCCGTAGCATGTCCCATCTGGGAAACGCTGTTTATAATGTTGAGTCAAAATAATCTCGGCCATTTTAGTGACCATTCCCACCAAGGCCGCAATCCACATCCAGAATAACGCACCTGGGCCACCAATGGCTATGGCGCTGGAAACTCCAGCAATGTTACCTGTACCTACAGTCCCCCCCAGGGCTGTGGCAAAGGCTCCAAAAGCGCTAATAAATCCTTTCTCTTTCTCCTCTTTTTTCTTCTTTCTAAAAAGGGTTCCTATAGTGTTATATACGATATCTCCAGCCCGTCTAAATTGAAAGAAACGCATTCCTATTGTCAGGTACAAACCCATAACAATAAAAATAATAGGGAAAAAACGGTTCCAAAGAACTTTCCAAGCGAAGAACTCTAACCATTTCGTTACTAGTGCAACGTCCATGGGCTACAGGCACCTCCTTGTAATGTGACACCTTACAGTGCCGGAGTAAAAAAACTGCCAGCGCATAAAAGGGATATATAAAGGTGGTTTGACGCTGTTTAGACCCTAAGCTATCTAAAATACGAGATATGACTGTTACGAATCGTAACGATTCCTATCAAAGTTCTTTTCTTAAAACTGGAAACAATAGGTGCTAGAGAAAAGTTAGGAAAAACTCCTAACTTTTCTCTTATCTATAAATAACTCCTCTGTACACCTAGCCACGACTCCACTTTTTCTTGGCGTCCTTTTTAATGTCGATCTTGAGCTTGTAATGAACGCCACGTTTATCCTGCTCGGCCATAACCCAGTTGTAGAAATCGTCATCAGCTGCAAGTTTTTCAGCAGAGACCATTCCACATCCCTTAATTCTGCCTTCACACATAGCACGGGCAAAAATGCCGCAGGTACTGGCCGTACACCAAGCCATAGATGAATAGCCGCTGTCAGGATCCTCAACTTGTGCTATTTCCCACGTGTAATTTACGGCATCGCCATTTTTATATCCCTTGGTGATAATGCGCATAACAGACATATCAAGGTCACCAGGAAGTTTCTTATATTTATCAGCGAAGAGGCTGAAGAGAATTTCACGCGGTACAAGTTTATGTCCGGCAATCTCTCTAGGTTCCCAATCGAAGAGATCGAGATCTACCAGGAAACGCATCTGCTGAGTCAACCCAGGCCAACGAACAGTATAGGCGGCCATGTTGGGCACATTGTGGAAGCTGCGGAAAAGGCTTCCAAGGCCATTACTGGTAAAGGCTTCCATAACCGGATAATCTTCGATTTGAAATTCTTTAAGCTCACTCAATGCCTTAATTACAATTTCCTGTCCGTTACGGACGACAGTGGTAGGCTGTGCAAACTGATTGAGGTTATCTGTGAAAGACCAGGTGGTAGTGTAGTTAAAAGGAGGGCGCGGATTATAAGGAATGCCGCCAACGTAAACATACATCTCCTCACATTTGTCGAGAAGGTGGTAACCACGTCCAGCAAAAAAGTTGCTCATCCCAGGCTCAAAGCCAATCATTGAAATACCGAGCCCGCCTGTTTCTTTCCCGATCTTATCGAAAGGTTCGTCGGAACGACCATGCATGCTGGAGACACTGGCAAGCTTTTTCCCATATTTCATAGCGATCTCAGTCACCTTATACCCTACTGTTCCAGGCATAGCAGCGGTAACGATATCTACATCTTTGGTAATTTCCTGAAAAAGCTTCTCGTCTGTGGCAGACCCCTTGACGGTTTTTACATCAGGGAAGAGGCGCTTCGTTTCAGCCAAATTCTCTTCGCTCATATCAAGGACAGTAACATCAAAATCTTTTATCATATCGTTGACAATACAACGACCAACCATCCCTGCACCAATTTGTAATGATTTGCGTTTAGCCATATTGAAAACTCCCTTCTGAATATTTTTGCGTTAAACGCGCAGAAAAGAAGTTAAAGTTACGTACGACTCGCTCAGCAACGAAATGAATTCATTGAATCCATTGTGTACATCAATTACAATATCACAAAAAAACCTTCTGTCAACGATTACGCTGCAGCGTCTCATCGTACTTTATACACTACATATTCCTTATATCCTGTAATGAGATGGATATAACCGGAAAATTTCTGATTAATGGGTGTATCGCCGGTATCGATAAGTAAAGGAGAACCTTTCAAAGAACAAAGTTTAGCTGGTGTACAGAGAACAAGGAGATCATCACGAGATACAAAGTGAAGAACACGAGGACTTATTTGCTGGTTTCCTCGCCCCAAAAGAAAACCCTGTCCACCAATAGGGGTTATAAGAAGTTTCACCTTTTTATGCTGAGCGCAAAGCTTTAATAGTGCTTCTTCTGAAAGATCTTTTCCTACAAGACGTTTGTTGCAAACACAATCCACACCTAAAAGAGAGTAATCAAGGTTCAGAGCAGACATAACAGCCCTTGTGGTTGTTCCCGGCCCAATGATGTACAGCGTATCGGCATCCATTTCGTTGTGAATAATATGATCAGCTATTGCTTGGTGTACAGCTTCTTCAGAAGCAGGACTTCCTGCTTTAAGCCGTTGCACTCTTCTTCTTTCGAAAGGGATATTGAGATACCCATAAAGCTTAGCAGTTACAACTCCGCTTCTGAAGAGGTCTTCATCAATATCCATTACCTCTGCGAGTTTCTTTTGTGTACTCTGCCCTTTCAAGTATAATTGAGCCACTTCACCAGCCTGTTGCGGAGAACAGCCAAAAACAGCTGAGTGAATTTTCACTCCGGAGGGGATGCCGAGTACTGCAAGTTGAGAGCCCACACTCTCACATATGTCACGGGCCGTACCATCTCCTCCGGCAAAAAGTAGAAGATCCACTTTTTGTTTTAACAACTCTTTTGCTGCAAGGATTGTGTCTTCACAAGTAGTGTTTTTTCCAGATATCACTCCTTTCAATAAGATTGTTGGGGAGAACCCCTTTTGTTTTGCTACTCTTTCTCCCATATCTCCCGGAAAGGTAAGAATTTGTATTTCCTCTTTTATGTCTAAAAGTTTTTCCAGGGCCTCAGCAGCGCGCTCCGGAGCATGAGAGGTGGCTCCCATCTCCAGAGCCCGTGCCAATATAGCGGGGCCATCAGTTCCCTTGAGCCCAACTTTGCCACCCATTCCAGCAATTGGATTAATGATGAGCCCCAGCTTTTTCATGCCTTGTTACTCCTCTATCCGTCTTTTTTCAAAATAGCCCTGATATTTCTTTTGATAACTTCTCCACGTAATAGCCCACTTCTCAGGGTCATCAAAATAAGAGTGGTCTACTGTATGGATCGTACTCTTATGAGGGGCTGTTTTAACTATCTCCGGGTTTTCGTAGGCTTCTTTCACAATCTGTTCAGTGATAGCTATAAACTCGTCCAGCTCTTGTTTTGAGTAAGATTCCGTTGGCTCGATAGTGAAAGGTTCTGGAACTATCCAGGGTTCATGGCTTGTCCAATAGTGGACACCAAAATCGAACATCCTGTTCTGTACATCAGTTGTGGTTACACCCGTTTCTTCTTTCAGTTTCTGCCAACTGTAACGGACTTGCTCTACCCTGTGTTCCCCTTCAGCATATGGTGCAGAAGCACCTCGTATAGCCAGGATTTTTCTAAAAATATAGTTATTATTTAAGACTGCCACCCTGGCCGCTTCCTTAATACCATCGGCTCCTAAAGCCCGAACCCACGCATAGGCTTTGAGAATGGCGGGGAGGGTCCCATAAAAGTTTTTAATTTTCCCTACAGAATGGGGAAGGTTATAGTTTAAAGAAAAAGCACCCGTCTTCATGTTTTTTTCTACAAGGGGGGCAGGAAGATACTGTTTCAACCTTTCTGTAACGCCGACAGCACCACTTCCCGGGCCGCCGCAGCCATGGGGAGCCGAAAAGGTTTTATGAAGGTTGAAGAAGCAAATATCGAAGCCGGCCTCCCGAGCGCGAGTTATGCCCATAATGCCGTTGAGATTTGCCTGATCGTAGCTGCAAAGACCTCCAACGCTATGTACCAGATCTGTAAAATCCTTGATCCGCGAATTATAAATTCCAATATCTTCAGGGTTTGTAATCATAAGAGCAGCTGTTCGTTCTGAAACAGCATTTTTAAGGGCTTCGAAATCTGGACGTCCGTCGTCGCCAGGGTATATTGTGATGATTTTAAAACCTTTAAGTTTAGCTACCGCAGCGTTAGAAGGATGGGAATATATGGTCGTGATAATTTCATCTTTTGTTTCTGTCTGCCCCGTATGCTCAAGCCAGGCTCTGATAATGGAAATAATGGAATAAAGAGCTTGAGAACCTCCACCTGTCTGAAGAGAAAAAGCGTCCATTCCAGAAATAGCCCTCAAAGCAATATCCATGTTATAGATAATTTCAAGAGCCCCCTGAACTGTAGATTCATCTTGATATGGGTGGAGCTGGCTTATTTTGGGATTTTGTGCCAGGACCTCGTTTATTTTGGGGTTGTACTTCATCGTGCACGTCCCCTGCCCAATATCAATGTTCAGATCAGCACCGAGGTTTTCCTGAGAAAGGCGAAGATAGTGTTTTAAAACCCTCATTTGTCCCATTTCAGGAAGGTTTGCCTCATCTGATCGGACCATATGGGCAGGAAGCTTTTTTATAGGATCTTTAACGGTGTTCTGTATTCCTTCTTCTATCTCGGGCAAGAGCACTCCCCGTTCGCCTGGTGTTGAGAGCTCGTAAATAATGGGTTCGTCCCACCGCGCCTGATGGAAGTCTCTCAGTTTGGTTTGCATATTCATTCCCATGAGCGTTCATTCCTTTCTTTCAATTTATACAAGAATTTCGCCTAGAGCTGTGATGAGAGTATCCATGTCTTGTTGCGTTGTAACTTCTGTTACGCTGTAAAGAGCGCTCTCGCCATAGCTTGGGAAAAGTTTCGAGACATTGAGGCCACCAAAAATATTCCTATCTAATAGAGCTTTATTAATCTCCTTCACAGACTTTCCTGTTCCATCAAAGTTCACAATAAACTCTTTAAAATGAGGGGTGGATTGAAGGGGTATTTTTACGCCTGGAAGCACCGCCATTTTTTCCATAAGGTACTGACAGCGTATATAAACGTTCTCTCCAAGCTCCTTCATGCCTTTTGGCCCCATAAGAGCTACGTAGACCCCTGCAGTAATTCCCCAGAGAGCCGCTGCTGTTCCAACAAATTCTTTAGCTTTTTCTCGCTCTGCAAAGGATGTTCGTTCCCAAGCTACATCTCCAAATCCCCACTCACCATGGGTTGTGGGAGCTATTCCAAAAAGCCGGGATGGATACTCTCTAACGAAGGTTTCGTCGTCCCGAGTAGCCATGAACCCACCCCGGGCTCCACCATAACATTGATGCATACCAAGAGGTTGTAGGTCTCCGCAAACAATATCTGCCCCGTAACGGGACGGAGGCGTCAGGAGTCCCATAGAGGAAGGATCCACACCTACAACCATAAGAGCTCCAGCCTCATGAAGAATTTTCGCTATGTGGGAACCATTGGAATCTATAGTGCCGATAAAAGATGGGTTTTCAAAATAGAGAACAGCAGTTTTAGACGATGTAAGGCTTTTGAGTTTCTGTCCATCAAGGCATCCTGTTTTAGGATCGCAGGGGACGCAGACTATTGAGAGATCTGGGTTGCAGTAATTTTTTATAACTGCTTTTGTTTCTGGATGAATATTTTCAGCCACAAGCACTTCGCTGCGGTTCGCAATTCTGGAAGCCATTCTGATGGCTGTGGCTGCGGCCTGAGCTCCATCATATGTTGGAACGTTTACAACATCCATATCCACAAGCTCGGCCATCATGCTTTCATATTCAAAAAGAGCTTGAAATCTTCCGTGATCTTCGTAAGGCTCTCCTGCGTAGGCCGTAAGAAATTCCGAACGTTGGTTTATTTCATCGCATATGGCGGGAACGTAGTGGTTCCAGCACCCTCCGCCAAGAAAACTAATATTTTCTGTAGTAGTGGCATTCTTTGAAAGAACCTGTTGCACATGTCGCTTAAGCTCAATTTCAGAAAGGAGGGGGGCGGGAAGATCAAGTGGTTTGTGAAGCCTTAATTCATAAGGGATACACTCAAAAAATTCATCAATGCTTTCCGCACCTATTTCCTTCAACATTTCTTCCTGAATATGAGGAACGGAGTTTGGAATATAAGGGTATACGACCTTTTTCTTGTCCATGAGCTTCCTCCTCTTTCTTACTATATAATTCTTTTAGTATTCATGGAATACATAGTATTCATAATCCATTTTCCCCGTCCTGTCAAGTTTTTTCAATTTCTAAAATTTCATAAACAACTCGATACAAGAGATACTTTTAGAATGGGAACAACCAGATTCGACATCTTTTCCTTCTCGCCGCATAAATTTCTAAGGTCCTTGACAATCGATATTGCATCTTTTAGCATTCAATGGATACATAGAATTCTGGAAAACAAGGCGACAATGAAGACACTAGGGAAATAAATGTATGATGAGTTGGAGGTCTTTATGAAAAATTTGATAAAATAAAGCCAGCTTTTTAATTGATTTTTCCGTTCTCTCACAACTTCTTAAATAACATCTTCTTTAATATAAATATATTTATCTATGTCTGAATCTAAGCAGTTATGGAGAATTTTCTCGTGGGGAGTTCTGAATAGGGTTCCTTCGACAGAAAATCTATGTGGACAGGGAGGTTTTTTTATTGAGGCATCATTCTCAAACACAATCATCTGTAGATTATGTATACAAAGAACTACGCCGTAAAATCATGAATAAAGAATTCAAACCGGGGCAACATCTTCCAGAAATAGCTATCGCAGAGCAGTTACATGTGAGTCGAACCCCTGTGCGAGAGGCATTTAGACGTCTTGCAAATGAAGGGCTTATTAACATGATACCCAACGAAGGTGCCAGTTTAGTCGACCCATCTAAAGAAGAGATTGAAAATACCTTCGAGATGCGAGCATATTTAGAATGTTTGGCTGTGAAAAAAGCGGTACATCACATAACGCCTCTTCAGCTTTGCATGTTGGAAGAAGAGATGCAAAAAGAAGAAAGTATTTTTGCAGAGAAGGATTTGGATAAGTACCTGGAGATAAACAATGCTTTCCATAAAATTATTGCGGAAGCCAGTGGGAATGTAGTTCTTTATGATCTTATCGTAAGCGTACTCTCTCGCTCTCTCGTCTATTTAGTGCTTTTTGAATCATTTTTTGACTTCGGAGGGAACCCCAGCCTTGATGAACATAGAGAAATTGTAAATGCACTGAAGGGGCATAATGAAGAAAGAGCTGTTGAATTAATGCGCTCTCACATTCTTGCCTCCGCTGAATGCGTTGGAGAGCATGGTGCCAAGTCTTGAAATATGCAAGAGAGGGGAAATGCACCTTTCTTCAGCATGTTTAGTGGCATGAGAGCACTGGAGCCTGCAATGATCACATCTAGAGGTGGGCGTACTGAAACTTGTGAGGTTACGTCATCTGAGTGAACTGTATAGGGGAAACACTCTTCGTCAAAATCTGGCACCATTTAATTATTGTCTATATTGGCCACATCGGTTACATTGGCTGCATAGGTGGTCGTATCAACGCAGACCTCCTAGGATAGGAGGGGAAATATGGGCTCTTCTTCTGAGAATAATAGTAACGAAGAGATAAAAGAAAGGGTTCAGGTTGTAAGTCGATATGGGTTCCGAAGCCTTTTTTTCTTTATGGGGTTTCTTTGTGTTGTAGCGGCAGGCGCCGTGCTTCGCTCTGCAAGAAGCGTTGTTATGCCTTTGGTAGTGGCGTGGCTTCTTTCTTATATTTTTAAACCTATAGTGAGAAAGCTCGAGAAGAAAAAAATTCCTCCTACCCTCTCTATAACGTTGTTACTTATTCTTTTTTTAGGTGTCTGTTTACTGGCGTTCACTTTCCTCTATAGGCGTTTAATGCCCTTTGTAAACGCATTCCCGGCCTATTATGAACGCCTGATACATCTTATACAGGATGTCGGCCAATCCACAGACCTACCAACAGATCTTTTGATTGAATTTGATTGGGGGAAACGCTTAACTTCCTGGCTTCTTACACTTCCAGGAACTGCTATTTCTCTGGTTAGTAATCTTTTTCTCGTGATCGTATTTCTGATCTTCATATTGCTGGGGACACCTGCGCCAGGGGGGAAACTTAAACGAGCTTTTTCCCCCACTACTGCGGAGCGAGTGCAGCAGGTTATTAACGCCATATCCGCACAGATAGGTCGATATTTAGTTACAGCGGTGATCATCAGCGCCGCGACCGGCATAGCCGCATGGCTCGCCTTAACGGCCATCGGAGTGGATTTCGCCGTTAACTGGGGAGTGCTGGCCTTTGTTCTCAACTTTATTCCTTACATTGGATCGATTCTAGCGTCTATCCCCCCTATTTTAGTGGCGTTGGTAAAATTTTACCCCGATTTGGGGCCTGCTATAGCCGCATCTATCGCTCTATTAATAATTCAAATGGGGATAGGAAATTTCTTAACCCCCAAGGTCATGGGAGACGCTCTCGACATCAATCCAATTATCGTATTAGTATCGCTGCTCTTCTGGGGATGGCTCTGGGGTGGTTTCGGAGCTGTACTCGCCGTTCCCATCGCTGTTGTCATTAAAATTGTCTGTGAAAATATCCCTTCCCTTCGGCCAGTAGCTATTCTTATGGAATCCGGGCGAAGGAAAAAGTAGAAAGAGGAAGTACCTCGTCTTGAAAGAACGCAATATAAATGAATGACGAAAGCATATTTGATACTCTATGTAACTGAGGAACTGATTACAAAGGTGGCTTCGTTTCTGAGAAGCCACCTTTTTGATTAGGCAAGGGTTATTTCTGAAAGAACGCCCCTTTTCCTTATGCCCCCATCATGTTCAAGCACTGCACATTTACAAAACCAGTCATCATTATTGACATCTTTACGATATTTAGTATAGTGAGATAAAAATAATATAAAATATCGTATAAAATCATTGGCGAAATAAACTGACTATTGAACGAAGGGAGGGAGTTCTTTTTGTCTTTAGCGCAATTGACCCCCATTAGCTCTGACGGTGACAAGACGATGAAGCAAAAGGTCTTAGAAAGTCTCAGAGAAGCCATTATGAGAGGATATTTGGAAAGTGGGCAGCAGCTGCGACAAGATGACATCGCTTTCCAGCTAGGTGTAAGCCGCATCCCCGTTCGAGAAGCCTTAATGCAATTGGAGGCAGAAGGGCTTGTAACTTTTTACCCCTATAAAGGAGCGGTCGTTTCCACTCTTTCTCCCGATGAAGCAAAAGAAATTTTCGAAATTCGTTTTATTTTAGAGTCTGAAGCCTTGCGTTTCGCCTTTCCCAATCTTTCCAACGACGTCCTTGATGAAGCACTGCGGCTTGTAGAAGAAGCTGGCGCAGAAAAAGATTCTGCCAATTGGAGTGACCAAAACTGGAAGTTTCACTCTTTTCTATATCAATATGCGAAGAGGCCTCGCCTTCTCGCTATGATTGATTCTCTCAACCAGAATATTGATCGCTATATTCGTATTTATTTAAGAACTTTAAGTTTCCAATCTGAATCTATCGAAGCTCACAAGCAGTTGATAACTGCTTTACGAGAAAGAAATATAGAAAAAGCTGTAGATCTTCTGAAAGAGCATTTAAAAAACGCAGAACATCACATAATTCAGTATTTAACGCGGTAAGTTCTTTCTATGAACTGTACGCGTTGTGAACCTTAGACAGACATATGTCGCTTATGCCAAATTTCTTTACTAAGGAGGATTTATCTATGAATCATCGCGAACGAATCGAACATGCTATAGCTGGGAAAGAGACAGATCGTTTACCGTACAGCCTTTGGTGGCATTTCCCCAACAAAGACAGAATGCCTCGAAGATTGGCGGAGCTCGCTATTCATTATCAAGAAGCTCTGGATCTGGACTTTATTAAATACATGCCTTACGGAATGTTCTCCACCATTGATTGGGGTACAGACCTCAAGGTATTCGAAGGGTTTGGCGAACCACCCGTAGCTGCCAATTTCCCTATAGCTACGCCTGAGGATTGGGACAAGATTACTCCTCGTTGCGGTACATCTGGGGAGTATGCCATTGTTCTTGAATCTCAGCGAATTGCCCTTAAAGAACTCCATTGTCAGGTTCCTATTGTACAGACTGTTTTCAGTCCCCTTACAACTGCTCTTAAAATGGCTGGTGAAGAGACTCTGAAAAAGCACCTGGTAGAGTGCCCAGAGAAGGTTCATAAGGGATTGGAAGTTATTACCGAGACCACGAAGGAATTTGCTCTGGCTGCTGTTGAGAACGGTGCGGCGGGAGTATTTTTTGCTACGCAGATGGCAAGCCGCGACCGTCTTAACGAAACACAACTCAACGAGTTCATGAAAAAGTACGACCGAGTCATCCTTGACGCCATTAAAGATACATCTTGGTTTAACGTGCTTCACATTCATGGATCGAACATCTATTTCGAGGAACTTCTTGATTATCCAATTCAAGTTTTGAACTGGCATGATAGAGATGACGGTCCTTCCATGGAGGAAGCTCGGGCTAAAACTGACCGCTGCTTCTGCGGAGGATTGAGCCACAAGCACACTCTTCCCAATGGGACAGAAGAAGAACTTCGCGCTCAGGTTCAAGATACATGGAAACATAATGATGGAAAAGCTGTTATTTTTGCTCCTGGCTGCGTAGTTAACCCGAACACATCCGACGAGCGTCTGCTGCTTGTCAAGAAACTTATCGAAGAGACAGCACGGTAAATCTGCTGAAGAGAAGGAGTCTATATACATGGTATCGCTCAAGAATTTCCTTAAAGAAGAGGTAAAGCCTGCATTAGGATGTACCGAGCCCGGCGCGGTAGCTTTGGCTGTCGCCCGGGCTACGGAAGAGCTGGGAAATGTCCCCGTAAATTCCATTAAGGTTCTGGTGAGTGGAAATATATTCAAGAATGGAATGTCTGTAGGCATTCCCGGGACAAACGGCCTGCGGGGCAATGTCATTGCCGCGGCGCTAGGCGCCTTATGCGGAAAGAGTTCCCTCGGTCTCGAAGTCCTCAAAGACTGTACTGACCACATGGTGCTTAAAGCTCAGAAAATGGTGTCTGCCGGACATGTACAGGTCCTCCCGGATCCCGACCGGAACGGTGTTTATGTCAAAGCAAGCGTGCAGGGCGGGGATAAAACAGCCATCTGTATCATTGAAGGCAGCCATACAGGCATTGTACAGGTCACCCTTGATGGGAAAACTGTCTTCTCTCTTGAGGCAGAGACAAAAGAGAATAAATCTGGAGAGAAAGAGTCTCTTTCTGCCGCGCAGGAGATCGCCCAAATGCCCTTCTCATCTGTGGTAGACCTTATCCAGCAGATGGACGACGATGATGCCGCCTATGCGCTGGAAGGGGCACAAATGAATATGGACATGGCAGAACATGGTTTCGACGAGAGCCAAACCCTCGGTCTTGAGGTGGGCAAAACCCTCAAAAAAGCCGCTGCCAACTGGGAGACCCTGGACCGGTCCATTAAAATTCGCGCTATTAGTTCCGCAGCTTCCGACGCTCGAATGTCTGGAGCCCCCTACCCTGTCATGAGCAGCGCGGGGAGTGGGAACCATGGAATCACCGCCATCCTGCCCGTCTATATTCTGGGACGGGAACTCGGCAAAAGCGACAGAGAGATAGCAGAAGGCATTATTTACAGCCACCTGTGTACAAGCTTCGTGAAAAGCCGGATGGGACGACTGAGCCCGGTTTGCGGATGTGCCGTAGCGGCTGGAGCCGGCGCTGCCGGCGGAATCGTTCATCTTCTGGGAGGTTCCGATGTCCAGGCAGCCAAAGCCATGGAGCTTGTGCTGGGGAACCTTGTTGGAATGCTGTGCGATGGAGCCAAGGAAACATGCTCACTGAAGGTCGGAACTGGAGCTTTTGAGGCTGTACAGGCCGCAGAGCTCGTTATGAACGGACATTGCATTGAAATCCCTCAGGGAGTTATTGACGAGAAGATCGAAGAAACCGTCGCCAATGTGGTAACGGTAAACACCCAGGGAATGAGTGACGTAGACAAAATTATTCTCGATATTATGGCTTCTCGCTCTGCCTGCTAAATAAAACAACCCCAAACATCTCATAAAGAAAAGGGGCAGCCTTGTTAAGGCTGCCCCTTTTCAGTTCTTTTGTTAAATATTACGAATCTGGTCAATGGAAAGATCTGCAATACCCAGTGTCTCAAGGGTGGTTCCATTCTTCAGATAGTCCACTCCATGAAGACGAGAAGCCAATTCCACCGCAAGCTCCACTGTAGGAGCACTACAACCAGCTTTTCGGGCAAGCAGCAGGGCCGGAACAAGAACTCCGGGAACATCTTCTGTAAGGTATCGCCCTTTTATATTATGCCCTATTAAGTCTTCATAGGGAGATTGAGGACTCTGCACGTACTCATAATATGTTTTTGTGTCGTTGTCTCCGTAAAACATTTTAAGCTGTTCAAGGGCTTCAATGAGATTTACTCCATAAGCTCTACCAATGGCTCTTCGCTCTTCATCCATTTTTTCCATAAGCCTTGTTATCTCGGGAGTAATTCCATCCATGTAATGGCGGAATCCTTCCGGATTTTTTTCGATAGCGCCATAATTTAGAAGAACTGGCAGTGGGTGGAGGGTAAAGTTGATATTATCAAGGTCAATGGCAAGTAAACTATTGGAGGGAATAAATTCTACATATCCCTTAAAAATATCTTGCATTATTTCGAATACTTCTTTTGCTTCAGCTGCAGGAGAAGTGGCAATTTGCAACTTAAATTTCTTTTTAAAAATCCGGACTGTATTGTAGCTGCTAATGCGGCAAGCATAAGGCATAGAAGCTGTCTCTGAAATGGAAATTTTTACATCAACTCCAGCTTCTTTCATTATTTTACGAAGTCTGAAACCAGCATAGTTACCAGGTACTACTACTACATGCTGTCCATCTTTAAGATGGGGGAGCATTTTCTTGAAGATAGGTTCATGTGCAAAAGAAGGAACGACCACAAAAAGCACTTTCGCCTTATCCATAGCTTCAGCAATGTCCATGGTAACACCCATTAAATTACCTTCTAGATTAATATCTCCTTTAAGATACATCTTCTTTTCTTCCCGAAGTCGTTTGTAATCTTCGGTAGCCTCGAGAGGTTCCCACATCATAACGTCGTACCCTTTAGCCCCTATCTGTGCACAAAAAGCCCGTGCTCCATTCCCGCTGCCAAGTACTGCAAATTTATGATCCATTGCTACCCCTCCTTTAGGTTATATTTAAGCGAATCGTCGATAAGAGCAAATCATAATCAATGAAGCTATAGTCATCTTGCTTGGCTATATCGCTATCGAATTGTCCTCGAGATAGACGTTCAATTGCATCATCAATCCAGAGTACCGACCGGGCACACACTTCATTCTGAGGTCCATCGAGTACAACAGATCTGTAAGGATTTCGGCAAAGACGAGCATTCCCAGCTAATGGATGCGCAAAGAGAACAAACCCCACATGGATGTATTTCCGTGCAAACTCCAACACAAGGGAGGCCGAACCTTTTATAGATTCTGCTTGGGAGAAAGCACTGATCACCCGAGGATTGTTCGATAGGATACGCATTTCTATTCCTCGAAAATAGTCTGTTCTAAAATGGGTTCAGACAAGGCTTTGAGAGCTCTTTCAAGAAGACGTTTCCGGATGGCAAGCTCTTCTGCTGGCTTCTCTGAAGGAGCGCCTACTGGATGAGGAATAGCAACCCCTCGTATTATTCGGTTGGCCCCTACTGTGAAGGCAACCGATGGGATGGCTGTAATGAGAACTGCTGGTAACCCCACTCGCTCTATTTCTCGGGCCAACGTTGCTCCGCAACGAGTACCCGTTCCTCAAGTGGAAGTAAGAATAACTCCATGTACCCCCTGGCTTAAAAGCATTTCTCCTATTTCTCGCCCATATCGTTCCGCAGACCTCACCGCCGTAACATTTCCTACAGTAACGGGATATTCGTTATGGAGACGAGCAAAAGCCTTCTCTTTTTCTAAAATCCGTGCAGCATCAAGAGGCAATACACGATTAGGATTTTCATTTGCAGCTACAGGATCGTAGCCTCCATGAGCGACTTCATAATCCCCTTTTTGCAATGCATCGAGGCCCTTTATGGAATAGTGACACCATTTCGAAGCGTTATGAGCCTCTATTCGGTCTGGATTTCCTCGAGGTACGATCCCACCCTCCGTACCAATGGCGATTACGGCATCTCTCATGTTTAAGACAGGGCGAGCTGGAGGAACAGTATCGAAGACTGGCATGGGGAGTTCTGTAATGTAAGGACGGTTGTAAAGTTTGTTAACCAACATATCCACTGCTCGCCGAGATCCCCTTTGAGGTTTCCGTATATTGGTTCGTATGCCTCTTGGGATATATCCTTCTTCTTCAGGGCCTCCAATAGTTTTCTTCTCCAGAACTTTATCCGCGAGATGAATCATTCGAGGCACAACAGAAGAAATTTCCCGAGCTGAATCACCTGTTTCAATAATGAAAAGATCTTTTCTGGCAATATCTACCCCTGGATTTACAGGATGCATGGCTGTTATAGCTGGGATTTTCAAAGTCGTTGTTATAGCTTGACATAGGGTGCCGCAAGAGGTTCCATATCGTCCCGCAGCAAAGGCTGGCCCTGCAATAAATAGATCTGGTTCTTCCTTTTTAACCCATAGAAGAACCTGTTCTTTCACTGTCTCTAAGTTCTCCGCTGCATAGTTATCTCCGCAAATAATCGTTTTTACTATTACATACCGATTATCAGACTCTTGTTGAAAAATATTACCAATACCCACTGGCCCATCTGTCGTAAAGGGATGTATACCTGCTTTATCCTCCCCACCAATCTGCCCGAAAAATTGATTTATGTAATGAACGACTTTGATCTTTTTCATAGCTCCTCCTCCTAAATTGCCCATGTGGTGAGGTTTTCTATGCCTAATTCGTTGGTAGCCCCCATGATGCCAGCTATTTCCATAGACACAGACCCATCAGGGAGAAGACTGCCGGAATGACCGCCTGTAATGACATCAACACATTCAATATGGCCAATAACTTCGTCCATAGGAGGTAAAATCACTCGCTCATTACCGTTTCCGTTCGTTACAACAGCATCTGCCTCTGGAGTTACATCTGCAAGGCCTGGAGACGCACCATCAGAACCAGCATATTCATCTGTGACCAGCACTGTTTTTATGCCACGCTTTTCAAAGAGCCTCGTGAGCATCATGAGATCGGCCTCGGGGTTGCCTCCCCCATCTTCGGAAATGATGGCCCCATCTGCTCCCAGCATTTCAGCTATTTTGAATACCTGGTTGCAGATCCGCTCTTTCTCTACGAAAGCTGTGCGAACAGGAGCGACTATAACTCCTAGAAAATTAATATTTTTTTCATGTTCTAATAAAAGATCTTCTACAATAGGGTTGTTTTGATGGTGGTACGTAGTATGTTTGTGGCATGGGGCTGCGCAATTACCGCTTACCACAGCTCCATCCATAAGCTCTGTCGGATTCATGAAGACAGGAAGACATCCCTGCGCGTTGAGACCATAGAAATAGTTATCGTGAAGCAATCCTTGTGCTATGGCTTGACAGACATAAATCACTTTAGGTAATGAGCTGTTTCTTCCTAGGAGTTCCGCCAACGTAGGAACCGTGTACGTTGTTTCTTCGTATAAAGGGTAGTTCTTTACTGTTTCTGCCAGGAAACGGGCGACCTTAATGCCGCCGTTTCGTACACTTCGCTCGTGTTCATGTTTCCCAAGACCAGGGACTGGCTCAAAAAGCAAAACTATATTGTTCTTCTTCGAAAAGATGCTGTATTCCGCACCTTTTCCCTTCATATCTATGAGACCTTCCTGGAAATTCACAAGTTTACCTGACGTCACCACAGCTGCCCCATCGAGAACAACTGTGGTTCCTCGACCCGAAAGGAAATTAGGGTCACAAAAAAAGCCCGGGAAGGTGTAGGTTTTTTCTTCGAGTTTCGTTCGAGGCTCTATGACATCTTTTACAGGGATAATTCGCTTGCTTTCCCCAGGCCGAGCTACTTTAATATCAACACTTTGAAGCTGCTTATCTTCGAGAAGAAGGGAAACGAGCTCTTCTTTATCTATAAAAAGAGTCTTATCCTTAATTTCAGTGACTGTCCCAAACTCTATGTTTGAAATTGAGATTCGTCTCAGCTTCAAGGTTTCCATAAAGTTCCCCCCTAACCCTGTTCTCGTTCTATAATGGCACGGCACATTTCTTCATCGGCAGGAGCCATTCCCTTTTGTGCTATCCGGCCAAGAATGCAGATGGTATCATCTGCTCTCTCACAAACGAGTCCGTCTCCTGAACGGATAGACGTATTATTCATTGCCAAATAAGCTGATTCCATTGCCGTACCTACCGCATTGGCCAACTTCATAGCACATCCGAGCTTTGCGCCATCGCACAAGATGCCGCCAATACTTCCTACAACAGTATTGATTGCTCTTTCCACCTGCTCAAAAGAACCGTCAAGCATAAGGACCATTCCAGAAGTAACACCCAACCCCGCAGCTATGGCGCAAGCACACATCGGTGAAAGGCGACCAATATGACTCTTTAGATAAATAGTGACAAGAAAACTAAGGGCAAGAGATCGAAGAAGCGCTTCTTTATCTTTATCAAGTTCACGAGCCATAACAACAAGGGGTAACGAAGCTGTAATGCCAACATTTCCACTTGTGGCACAACTCATGGCTGGCAGCCCCAGGCCATCCATTCGTGCATCAGAGGCAGCGGCTGTCAAGGCTTTAGCCTTGATAATAGGATTCATATAGGGATAATCGAGGAACCCCTGTCCAAACTTTCCTCCTGCTTGTTCTTCAAAACCAGCCTTGGCAAGTTTTTCGTTCATCACTATGGCATCTTGAAGGAATAATAAATTCTCAAGAGGCTCACTTAAAGAAAAATCGTAAAGATCCTTAAGCTTATAAGAAAGGATTGCATCTTTCGAATAGTCAGAAGCTGCTGTATCTTCTTGGGGTTTAGCCAATATCATTTCTTCATTGGCTTTTATAAGAACTACATTTGTATGGGTTTTAACGACAACTGCTCGTCCAACTCCATTTGTAGTTTCAACTGTAGCATCAATATAAAGACCAACCTCTTTTCGAGTCCAATCGATAGAAATGTGGGTGTTGGGTAGCATGGCTATGGCCCTTTTCTCGTCTTCCTTCGTGATATTATGTAAAACTTCCAGGCCCGCCTCTGCATCCCCAGCAACGGCACCGAGAGAAGCCGCTATATCAAGCCCTAATAGAGATGTGCCTGGGATACCCACTGCTATAGAATTTTTATACGTATCCCGATCCATCACAACTTTTATGGATTTTACTTCCCCTTCCACAGCTGCTCGAGCCACACTTGCAGCAAAAGAAACAGAGGTCGGGCCAGTACATCCAAGGGCTGGCTTAACTTCTCTTTTCAAAATGGTAAGCAACGATTCTGACACTACAATTCCCCCTTTTTAGAAAGTAGGGGCTTATTGAAGCCCCTACTTATAAACAGTTTTAATCCATAACTAGCTTCACAGCTTCGTCAAAGTTTGCCTCTCCAAGTATCTTTCTCATTTCAGGCCAAACTTTTTCTCGAGCATTATCAGTAAGGGCTTGAAGCTCCTCTTTGGAAAGGTGAACAACCTCAATGCCATACTCTTCCATACGCTTCTCATTTGCCGCTTGATCAGATTCAGCCTGAGCAACGCGGCGATCTTCCATTTCGCGAGCCAACGTAGTAATTAAAGCCTGATCTTCCTCAGAAAGAGAGTTCCAAAGTTCCATGTTTATAATGAGATACCACTGCTCAAAATGAGTATTCGATGGAACATAGCACTTGATAATGTCGCGGAAATTCGCATAATATCCTTCTGCTCCGGCTCCAAAAGCCCCATCTACAATTCCAGTCTGAAGAGCTGTAAAGGTTTCAGCAAAAGCAAGAGGAGTAGCCATGTATCCTTGTGCATCTGCCAGAAGCTCAAAGGCTTTCTGCGTCGGGACTCGGACTTTCAGCCCTTTAGAGACGGAAGGATCGCCAGGTTTCTCAGGTTTTTTCATGAGAGCGGTTCCTCCGAAATACACCGGCCAAACGCTAATAATTTTGAGGTCTTGTTTGGCGTAACGTTCCGCTGCCCAGTTCATGAGGGGAGTGCCGCTTACATAATTTTTCTTTACTCCCTCCCAATCATTCACAATGTACGGGAGATTCAATATCTGGAGCATTTTGTCGGCAGTGGTAACGACAGGCTGAATGGCCATGTCTACCGCACCAACACTCACTCTTTCATGAACGACGGTGTAGTCGCCAAGCTGACTGTTATCAAAAATCTGGAGCTTAATACGACCGTTAGATTCCTGTTCAAGTTTTTCTGCAAACCACTTCACATCTTTGTCAATTGCCGTATCTGCCGGGCGGATATGAGAAATCTTCCAGACATAAGATTTCTCTTTGGCCAGAGCTTCTCCGCCTACCATAAAGAGAGCCGCAAAAACAAAAGAAATTCCCAATAGTGCTGCAAAAAACTTTTTCATGAACACCGCCTCCTTTATGCTTAACTATTCTTTACTCCCAATTTTGCAAACCATTTGTCTTTGAGTTTTTGTGCGGTAGGGGTAGAAGCTAACCCTCCTCGCATGCTTCCTCGAAGTTCAACAGGCAAAAGCTTCTGTACATTGATGAGAGCATCGACCACTTCATCTGGCGGGATAATACTTTCTATGCCAGCAATAGCCATATCTGAAGCCGCAAAAGCATTGGCTACCCCTATAGCATTGCGTTTAATGCATGGAATCTCAACTGGTCCTGCAACAGGGTCACAGATAAGTCCCAAAATATTTTTTAAAGCAAGTGAAGAAGCATGAACAACCTCTTTTGCAGTACCTCCGGAAAGCTGTGCTAAAGCAGCAGCAGTCATGGCAGAAGCAACACCTATCTCGGATTGGCATCCTCCCAATGCTCCGGAAACTGGTGCCCTCATAGCGATGAGAGCCCCTGTCATTGCCGCTACAAGTAACGCATTTTCTATTTCCGCAATATCTGAGCTTAAATGTTCAGCTGCTGTTAGAAGGGCTCCAGGCAATACACCACTTGACCCCGCAGTCGGAGCTGCTACTACACACCCCATACATCCGTTCAATGTCATGACGCCCAGCGCTCTTGCCACAGCCTTTCCTACAGTTTCACCAGAAAGAGATCGCCCTCCTTCTACAAGAGCCATAAGTTTTACACCTTCATCATGGGGCATAAGCCCACCTAAAAGACAAAGATCGTTCCCCATCCCCTTTTCTACAGATTGAGACATTGTTTGCCACGCAATCTGTACCTTTTCACGAATAAAACCCTTGGATAAGCCACTCCTTTTTTCTTCAAATGCAATTGCTGCTTCAGGTAAAGAAATATGGAGAGAGTCAGCATAGTGAAGCCATCCTTCGAAAGAAGAGAAAAGAGGTTCATCGTTTTTCAATTTGTAATCAAGCAAACAAGTAAGGGGAAAAACCTTTCTAACTCCTGCTTCTCTTTCTATTCTTTTAAGCTGAATATCTGACAATGGCTTTTTCGTAAGGCAGGTGTAAAGGACGTCCTTTTCTTCATGGTTTGACGAGACACTCTTTTCAAGGAATAAAACGTTCTCTTCCAAAAGTTCAGCTAAAAACTCTTTTGTGAAAAGCTTATCTGCAATAAAGAGAATCCCATCTTCGCTTCCTTGCAAGTAAATAGGAAAGTCTTCAATCTCTGTCATAAGAATTTCGCCACCACCGACAGAAATTCCTACAACCCGAAGGCTTTGATCTCGTCTCGCAAGAAGCATATCTACAGTGTTCGGGTTTCTTTTGGAGAGTGGTTCCAAGTGATATAAAACAGGGATATTTTTTTGCTCGGCCAAAGAAAGAGCTTCTCCTATTTCCGGAGAATCTTCTCTCATGCCAAGCAAGCCGCCTACTATAGCAGAATCGCTCATATGTCCTTTATAGGTTTCAGCCAATGCGCCATAGAAAAAAAGGTCAATGCGCTCGGGGTCTCCTCCTAAAAAGAGTCGGCCCATTCGCCCTATTCTGAGGACTCCCGCTGTATGAGAACTAGAGGGTCCTGTCATAATAGGACCGAGGGAATCAAAAAGACTCACGAGTCTGTTACGGTTCTGACAAAAGTTCATAGACGCCACTTCCCTTAATACCCACTACTGTAAAAATCCCATAATTCCAGGAAGGAAAAGGGACAGAGGGGGCCAAAATGTAGTAAGGATCATAACGGGGATATAGCCCAACAAAAGGAAAGTCATTGCTGGACGAAGAATCTCAACAAATTCCACCTCTCCAATCTTCATTCCTAAATAAAGAATGCTCGCATAGGGTGGCGTAATACCGCCAACTGCGAGGTTAACACCAAGAATAGAAGCAAAGTGGATGGGGTGAATTCCTATGGCTAAAGCTAAAGGTAAAAGTAAGGGCGCGACAAGAATAACTCCTGTAAGGTCATTCACAATCATGCCTATGAAGAAAAGAAGAAGATTGATGAGGATCAACAATATAACTTTATTCTGTGTAATACCAAACATAGCTTTCACAATAGCTTGAGGAATTTGAAGCATAACAAATGTCTGGCTGAGCATGAGGCTACATAAAATCATGACCATGATAGATCCAACGGATATTGCAGAATTTTTGGCTACCTCATAGTAATTTTTAGCTTTAAGCCCTTTATAAATTAGGAAACCTACAGGAATGGCATATATAACAGCTACTGCTGCGGCCTCTGTAGGAGTCATAATTCCCCCATAAATTCCGCCAAGAATAATAACTGGCATCATGAGGGCCGGTAATGCTTTCCAACCTCGATGAATAATCTCGCGCATTTTTTCTTCTTTTTTAAGCTCTGGCTCCAGTTTGAGAGGGAACCGTTTAGCCCATATAAGATTAATGATGGAAAAGAAAATAGTAACGAGGATTCCCGGCCCTACTGTGGCAAGAAAACAGGCTAAGATAGATGTTTCGGTGACCCAGCCGTAGACAATCAAAATAACACTTGGAGGAATAAGGAGCCCAAGAATAGAAGAATCTGTGACAAGAGCCGTAGCGTAACCTTTTGGGTATCCTTGCTCAACCATGCGTGGAATAAGGATAGGACCCACTGCTGCTACTCCTGTAAAACCGCTGCCAGAGATAGCGCCAATAATGGCGCAACTTACTGTAGCTACAACACCTAAACCACCCTTTACTCTCCCTACAAAAACGTCCACTAGATCAAGTAGATATTTTGCAATACCGCTTTGACTCATTAAACTTCCTGCAAAAATAAAGAGGGGGACACAGAGCAGGACAGGGCTCAAAATCTGTTGCAACCCCCACATCATCATGCCTTTCATGGATACGCCACCTATAATGCTCATATACATAAGGGCTCCACCAAAACAGAAAGGTAAAGGAACACCGAGGGAGAGGAATACAACGAGAATTAATAAAGCGATAAGAGCAACAGATACCATTTAATATACCTCCTCTTCCACTTCCATCTGGGTTAGCACGTCTTGAGGTGTTCGGATAAAGTCTCGAACATGACCAAAAAATTCAACGATGGTATAGAAGGTCATGCAAGCCATACTGACAAAAACAAGAGACTCAGACCAAATCATGGGAATAAAGAGCGTGGGACTTTCTTTTTGGACACGTAGAGCATATTTGAGATAATCGTATCCCCAATAGGAAAGCCAAATTAGAACAACTCCACTTAAAGCAGCAGCAATGGCACGCACTAAATACACTGATTTCTGTTTCCGCATAAAAACTTCGAGCACCCTGGCCACTATCTGATTTTTGTCTGCCGAAGCTTTTATAGCCCCGATAAGATATGCCCATGTTGTGGGAAAAAGAAGCAACTCTTCTATTCCCATAAGGGGGGCTTTAAAAACATAGCGCAACACAACCTGGCCAAAAACAAGAATCGAGATGAATGACATCAGAAAAACCAAAACTACATCTTGCGCTTTTGCTGCCCAATAAAGAATGGTGTTAAAAAAACTTTTTGACTCTGACATCCCAGACCCTCCCCTCTTACTCTTTTAAAGAATGGGTGTCGTACTCGCCTAACGACACCCATTCTTTATGTGCGGCGCTACCCGCTTGTTCTATACAAATGCGTACGTTTTTCCGCGTTGGCTCTTCTTAGCTCTGTCAAGCACAACTGAAGCCACACCAATATCCATAGCGCCTGTTCCAATGGGGATACAGAGAATCTTTTCTCCGTTAGCTACAGAGGCTTTCTTTTTTCCAGCAGCTAATTCGCCGATGGTGGCAAAAATGTCTTTTTCTGTGATCCGTCCAGAGGTACCAAGTTCTGCAAGAGCGCCGCGGTGAAGGGTCTGTCCAATATGATCTACTATTATTTTATCCGCGTTTAAAATACAATCATTATCACATTCCTGATATGATCCCATAGGGAAAAGCAACATTCCTGGCTTAAACCACTCATTTTTAAAAAACTTATCTTTTGATTGAGTAACACAAACGACCACATCTCCATCCGCTGCTTCTTCGGGGGTATTCGCAATATGAATTTTCCCTTTTACATAAGAAGCCATGTCAGAGGCATAGCGCTCAGCAGCTGCTTTACTAATGTCGTATACGTGTACTTCTTCTATGTCAAAAAGCTGGGAAATGGCCATGGTCTGAGTATGCCCCTGCATTCCCGCTCCATAGAGACATAAACGAAGAGATTTTCTAGGGAAAAGATACTTAAGGGCTACCGCTGTCTGAGCACCTGTACGAAGATTGGTAATGTATGCACCATCCATCACTGCTGTGAAGTTGCCCATTTTAGGATCTATGAGCATAATAAGAGAGGTAATATAGGGAAGACCAACTTTTTTACGTTCGCCTAAGAACCCGCCAGCCCACTTTATTCCAGCCGTGTCTGACCATCCAACATAGGCAGGCATAGCATTCATAAATCCACTATAAGGAGGGAACGATGCTGTTTCTCCAAGATCTAGATTGACTTTCGTGGGGTTAATAACAGTTCCGTCGCCCATTCCTTGAAAGGTTTTGTCGCAGGCCTCAACTACATCTTTCATCGTAATAAGCTCTTTGATTTCATTCTGGCTCATCAACAACGTATTCATAGAAAAAACCTCCCCCTTCATTAATTGTTACGTATCTTTGAGCTTTACTGATAGAGAATGGTAGGATATAGTAGAAATGATCTTATGCCCTGCTGTTGAACAATTGAACATTATCACAGCAAGGCAATAACGTCAAGCCTGAAAAAATAAAATTTTATAAATAAAACTGTATTGAATACAGGAGGATCTTATGTTTAAACCCGCAAACAAGGCAACTCTTCATGAAAATGTGCTACATCAAATGATCAACGCCATAAAAAATAAGGCTTGGGAACCGGGTATGAAATTACCTGGGGAACAATCTTTGGCGAAAACCTTCGGCGTAAGTCGGAACTGCATACGAGAGGTTTTAAAAGCTCTTGAGCTTACAGGGATAGTCGAAGCCCGAGCTGGTGACGGCACATATCTTTCCGACAGTGCTTTGTGTAACATAGCTAATACAGAACTTGTTGCCTCTCTCTTCGAGGAAAGCACTCTTGCAGAGCTCATGGAGGCACGGCAACTTCTGGAAGGACAAATTGCCTACTGGGCAGCCGAACGGGCTACTGAGGAAGATGTGAATATCTTAGAGCATATTTTGATGGAAGAAACAGACGTTCCCAACGTAGATATACATAACCAATTTCATAATTTTCTGGCGGAAGTAGCCGGGAATCCCTTTCTATTGCGTCTTTTAGATTCCATACGAAATGAAGTATCTGCTCAAAGAATTATGTTTAAGTCATGGCCCTCTACAGATCTGGAACAATTTCGGAAAGACCACTGGGAAATCTGTCAGGCGGTAAAAGCACGGGCTCCAGAAAAGGCACGAGAAACTATGATCCAACACCTCGCCCATTCGCAAAAAGGGATTCTGGAGAAAAAGGAGAAAGAGAGACTATAAAATTGTTATATAAAATATAAAATCTATTTTTATGTCTCTTCATGGAGTTCAAATAGTATATACTTTAACAAGGTCTTATACGTAAGGGGGATATAATGTTTAAACCGGCAAGTAAATCGACACTTCATGAAAGCGTTCTCAACCAAATTATTGATGCTATTAAAAAAAATATATGGGAACCTGGTATGAAGTTGCCTGGAGAACAAGCTTTAGCGAAAACCTTCGGGGTAAGCCGAAATTGTATTCGAGAAGTTTTAAAGGCTCTTGAACTTTCAGGAATTGTTGAAGCGCGTCCTGGTGATGGCACGTATTTATCTATAAATGCTCTTCGCAATATTACTAACACTGAGTTTGTTGCAAGCCTTTTTGAAGAGTCTACATTAAAAGAGCTTGTGGAAGCTCGGCAATTGTTAGAAGGCCAAATTGCTTATTGGGCAGCACAACGGGCTACTGAGCAACAAATTCAAAAAATGGAGGAGCTTTTATTAAAAGACGAGGAACATCCGGATGTAGATATTCACGATAAATTTCATAATGTCTTAGCAGAGATGGCGGGAAATCGTTTTTTATTGCGGTTACTTGGATCTATTCGCAATGAACTCGCGACGCAACGACTCATTTTCAAAACCTCGCCAGTTGAGAACCTTGCTGCTTTCAAGAAAGAAAATTGGGAAATATGTCAAGCTATAAAAGAGCGGAATCCAGAGAAAGCCAAAAAGATTATGTATAAACACCTGTCTCACGGCCAATATGAGATCTTGGAACGTTTACACGAAAAAGAACAGCGTTAGGTCGTATTGAAATAAGAACACATTATTTTTAATGCTTCAGAAAGGATATAAATGATAAAGCCTGCTAATAAATCTACGTTATATGAAAATGTTTTAGAACAAATGCTCGAAGCAGTAAAAAAAGGGGCATGGAAACCTGGAGAAAAGATCCCAGGGGAACTAGCTCTTGCTGAGATATTTCAAGTCAGCAGAAATTGCATCCGAGAAGTTTTAAAAGCTCTCTCAATATATAACATCGTCGAATCCCGATCTGGAGATGGCACATACATTTCTGCCAATGCGCTGCGATATTTGGCAAACAATGAGCTCGTTGAACACTTATCGGAAAATGTTTCCATACGAGAATTAATGGAAATTCGAATTCTTTTAGAGACACAAATTGTAGAATGGGTTATAGAACGGGCAACAGAAGAGGACCTTGAAACTCTCAAAGAAATTGTTTTTTTAGAACGAGGCAATAAAAATGAAGCTATCAATCCTTCCTCACATACTAAATTCCATGAATATCTAGCTGAAATAGCAGGAAACAGCTTGGCTGTTAAAATATTAGCCTCCATACGAGAAGAAATTAATGCACAAAGATATAGATATACAAGGCTTCCCTTGTCTAGCTGGCAAGAGATGATGACAGAACATGAAGCAATATTAAACTGCATACTCAATAGAGACATAGGTAAAGCACGTGAAAGCGTAAAGAAACACATTGAACATATGCTTAAAAGTCAATTATTAAGCCTTGATGCGCAAAAGAATTGCGAGTAACCCTTCAAAGGGCTACTCGCAATTTTATAGAATGATCATTTCTTTATCTAGTTTATTTAATACTTCAGGACCCGTTTCTGTAATAGCAATAAGATTTTCTATACGGACCCCAAATGCCCCCTTTAGATAAATCCCCGGTTCTATGCTGAAACAGTTCCCAACCTCCAGAGGTCTTTTATTTCCTGCTACGATAAAGGGATCTTCATGAGGATCCATACCAGTTCCATGACCTAAACGGTGGGTAAAAGCAGCACCATAACCTGCTGTTTCAATAACTTTTCTCGCCTTATTGTCTATATCCTCCGGTATGGCTCCTAGCGTAGCCTCTTCTTCTCCAACATTTTGTGCTTCTAGAACAATTCTATATACCTTTTTCTGTTCTTCCGTCGGATCCCCTATAAAAAACATTCGTGTCATATCACAATTGTAGCTGTTATACCAAGCCCCAGTATCAACGATAATAATGTCTTTGTTTTGAATAATTCGATTGTCTTGGCCTCCATAATGTGGCATCGACCCATTTATTCCAGAGGCTACAACAGGGTACCGGGGAACCCCCCCTCTTTTCTCATGGAGAAACATAATATGCTTCGCTATATCTTTTTCCGTAACTCCTGGGCGGATGAAATTTTTCAGGTCTTCCATAACTGCATCATTATTTCTTGATGCCGCTCTCAAAAAATCAAGTTCCTGCTCATCTTTACTACGTCGAAGAGGCGAAAGAACCGATGCCCCATTTACACACGTTATGTTCGTCTCTAAAACTGCATCAAGCATATCTACAGCTTTCACTCCTGCATTAAATGCAACTCTTCCATTGTTAAGGCCTAAGGCTTTTATCCCATCTTTAAATACTTCCACAAATCCTTGACCATCTTTCCATTCCAAAATGGCCGTACTTTCAGGAAGAGCTGCCTCCATTTCTTCGCGATAAAGGGAGGGGCAGAGAGCAAAAGATTCTCCATTTTTAGAGATCATGACTCCTTTAAATCGACTGTCAGGATGAAGCTTAAGGCCTGTGGTGTATTCCAGATCTGAAGAGGGAGCTAAAAAAATTCCATCTAAATTGCTATTTTGAAGAATTTCGAGAAGTTTGTTAAATCTTTTTACGTAATCCATCATATCCTCCTCGTATAAGAGAAAGAGAGAAGCTTTTATCTGCTTCCCTCTTTCTTACTAAAACAAACTATTTCTTACTTTATTTTGTAGTATTTCTTAGGTATCTCAACATCCGTCAAATGGAGGAACCCTTTCCCAAAGACGTAGGAGTCTTGCATAATAAGGAGATAATTTTTCATCTTTACACCTGTATTTTTATCTGTATAGTACATTGTTCTCCATGATGCTCCCGGAGTATATGTCTCAAGAGCTTTTTTTAGCGCCTCCGTGTCATTAATGTCGGTTTTCCCTTCTACTACCCATTTCCCGAACTCGCCAAGCCCTGCAGCAGTAGCATAGGCAGTAGAGTACGCCCATGTACCCAGTCTTCCACCAGCTCCGGCATCTACTACTGCTTTTTCTATTTTAGCCATAATGGCTTCCCAATTACCCTTCTCCTTCTCAAGATCTAGATGAAAAGCCCCTGGATATCCCTTCAATGGAGACGGACTATCTGCTTCCAAAAAGTAACCGCCATGATGGTAGGTCAATTGTCGCAACAATGGCTCAATATGAGTTTGGTTCGTCGTAAAGAAACACGCATTTTTCCCATATTTTTCAAGCCATGCTGGCGTTTTTTCAAGGACGTACTGTTGCGCGCCTGCCACTCCTACATCTGATGTAGGATCTGGCGCTGTTTCCTGAACAAACTTAAGACCTAAGTCTTTACATACTTCTTCCATTATATGCATACGCCTTGAAAGAAGTTCTATGCTCAAATGACGTGGGAAAGAAATATGGACAAACGTATCAGCTCCCATTTCTTTCGCACCATATATAATTGTGTATCCTCGGCTAATATGATCTGGCATTACAGCAAGAGAAGCTACTGGACAAATCATATTAGGATCTTCGAGGGGATTACCTGCAAGTCTTACAATATCTGGCCGCTTCTCCATAATTCTTTTAAAAGCCTCTGTTGTTCCAGGAACAGCCTCATCAACAACAATTACTTTCATTAGAGGATCATCGGCAAGACTTACAATTTGAGTAATTGTCGTCTCCATTTCCGCGTTAAAGTTATCTGGAGATGTGAGATGTCTAACCATGCCTCCATCCGCCACATCACCATATTTTTTCAATAGAGCCTCTGCTCCCCGGTAATTATCTTCAGCTTGAGAAACTGTTGGAGTAACGATACCGATATGGAATGGCGCTTCTGCTAATGCTAATCCAGAAAAAGAGCACACTAAAAATACAGCACATAAAAAACGACAAACAACCTTTTTCATAAAAAGCACCCCCTACTACATTTTTATCTTCACAGTTCCCTCTCAATGTTTCCCCTTTGCAACTCTTTGAAACGTATAGTCTTTACCTCCTCCTTTTCATTACGTTCTTATAGTTGAATGTGTTTTTGCTTTTCATAGTCTTCTTTCATCCTTATTCGCAACGTTTCATCTAAAATAGTTTTTAGGCTAGCCCTGGCCAATCCCCTTGCAGCTTTGCTCAGGGCACTCCTCGCCTTGCCTCCACGGCATGCTCGCCCAAAATCGACAGTGTGAGGTGCAATTTCTTGTTCAGAAACACAAATAAGCAGTTCCAAAGTGGGAAGCCTCCACGAAATAGCACCCATATCTGTAGAACCAGTAAGGCTCGGATAATCATTAATAGGCTCTCCTACTTCTTCTTCCATAATTTTTTTGAGCATATTTTTACCGGTAGGGTTGGGGAGCATATTATCCATGCTATATCCACATTTGCTCCAAGATACTTCCGTTTGAGTTGCTATAGCCGCTCCTCTGGCGCAATCAAAAACCTGCTCTACAACTTCATTTAAATAGGTTCTCCAAGGGGCTCTTAAAAGCAGTCTCGCCGCCACTTTGCTTGGAACTATATTGGGCGCCGATCCTCCTTCTGTAACAATGCCATGCATACGTACTTCTGGTCTGACATGCTGGCGTAACATATCTATTCCGTGCAAAAACAGCTGAAGGCCATTAAGAGCATTTTTTCCCTCCCAAGGAGACGCCGCTGCATGGGCTGATTTCCCAGCAAAAGTAAACTCGAAGGGATCTACAGCTAGAGAATTAAAACCTATAAAAGAGCTCCCTGTTTCTGGATGAGCCATGAGGACAAGATCACAGTCGTCAAAAAGTCCTGCTTTTGCCATGGGTACTTTTTCACCTGTTGTTTCTTCCGCCGGAGTGCCAATAACTCTGATCTGGGCAGGAATATTTTCTTTCTCCAGTACATGTTTGAGAGCTCTTGCCGCTAGAACTGAAATAGCTCCACACATATTATGGCCACAACCATGCCCTACTTCAGGTAAGGCATCATATTGGGCAAGAAGCCCTACAGTAGGGGCATCGTCTCCTCTATTTTTAAAGAATGCGTTGAAACCTGTGTCATACCCCGCATATGGTCGTTCTATTGTAAAATTTTCTTTTTCTAGGGCTTCACATAAAACTTTGGACGTCTCGTATTCCTCATGGCTGAGTTCTGGGTGCTCTGCTATCCAGTCGCTGAGTGTTCCAAGTTCATCAAGGTTTTTGCAAATATACTCGTCCATTTTCAGTGCAAGATCTTCATACTGAGACATGAACTACACCTCCAACATATATGCATTATGATTATTCTGTCACTATGACATCAGAGGAACCTGCTGCAACAAGAGGTAGAGAGACGATAACCATTCGCTCAAGCTTTAAAGAAAGAGGAAAAGTTATAGATTTACCAATCACTCCATCTGATAAAGTCTCTATTAAAAAGACATTCTTTAAGCCGGCAACTTCTATTGCAATCCTATCTTCTGACTCAAGTTCAAATTTTTCTTCTCCTGCTGTAATACGAACACAATCTAAAGCTGGAAAAACTTCTCCATTTTGCTGTATCTCTTCATTCGCAAAAACGACAACATGCCGTTTACCTATAAAAACTAAAAAAACCCCAAAGAAAACTAAAGCCACCACAAGAAGAGTCCGTAAAAGTATTCTTCTCTTTAAAGTGCTCAAGGCAAATCACCTCTTCTCTTCTAAACCAGATCTTCGTCTTCCATTTTCATTCGAGCTATTCGAGCTCGACGTCGTTCCCACGCGTGAAGCAAAAGAGTTACAGCAATAATCCCGTAAGAAACAAATACCCTAAAGTATTCACCAAGCTGCGCATCCCCTATAAGATTTTTTCCAGCAGTCGGTGAGATCACAAACATTAAGTGAAAGAGGAGGACTCCGATAAAAACATTGGAAATACGTGCCTTCGAAACTGTGGCACCACCAATAAGGAGCGCTGCTATAGCGAAAATACCTGTCTGTTCATGACTATTGTAGGTATTTATGGTTCCAAGATTTTGCAGGAAGATAATTTGCCCGTAACAAGCAAGAAGAGTGGAAATAATAATGGCCACGATACGCGTTTTTTCCACAGGAATTCCAGCCCCATCTGCAACGGCCATATCCTTACCTACAGCCCGCATGTCTTGCCCAAGTTTTGTCTTTTCAAACATGACCAAAAGGAGACAAAAGGCTAAAATAACCACAAAAGTTGCTACAGGGATAGAAAGCCCTTGTATTTCTATTGTCACAAGAGAATCCAGCGCCTTCCTAATGCCGGGAAGAGCCATTGTGTTCCTTACGCCGTACCCTCTAGAGAGCAAAAGTTCAGGATCTTTGAGTGGGAAAATCGATCCCATACAATAAAGAACCACGAATTGGTAAACCCCATTCATGAAGAATCCTAAAATATACGAAGTCACCATTTCCCTGCCTTTTGCTCTATTCATTACATACCCACAAAGAAGGCCTAAAAGAATGGATATGGGGGTTCCTATCAAAGCTGCTATCAACAAGCCCGGAATACCTGCAACACCCCAATCGACGGCAAGGATTAAACCAATTTGCCCGGCCATTGCGCCAAGAACCATTCCAAAATTCAATCCCATTCCGGCAAGTACTGGTATAAGAAGAGATAAAACCAGAAAAGTATTACGGCTTAGGCGAGTTATCATTTCCTGAAGAAGATAGTGGCAACTTAAGCCTGAGATAGGAATGGCGAAAAGAGCGAAAACAAGAAATATGATGGGAACTATGTTCGATAATATAAACCCCTTTAAAGAATGTTTTTTCATCTTTTTTTCACCTGCTCTTTCCTGGTAAGAGCGTATAAAATCATGCCATTAGAGACAATGATTCGAATAACCTCTGACATGTCTGTCTCTAGAAGACCGTTAATAACAGAAGGGGTCATGGTCAGTATTCCTTGGAAGAGCAACGTTCCTATAACAACGTTCGTAATTGTCGCTTTGTTTACAGAAGCTCCACCTAGCAACACTGCTGCTACAGCTGGGAAAGCCATGTAAAAAGGCCCCATATAGAGCTGGATAAAACCATAACTTTGTTCGTACACAACCATCCCAACTGCACCCAGAACAGTAGATATAATTACCGATAAAACTCTCATGCGATCGACATTAACGCCGTTAGCTCTGGCAAATTGCGGGTTACTCCCTGCAGATGTCATAGCAGTTCCTGTTTTCGTTCTGAAAAAAGCCCACACTAAAAAGCATGCCGCCACAAAAAAAAGGAAGGTGCCTGTTGGGAAAAAGAAGTAATTACCAATACGGAAAGCTAAAAATTTGTTCAAAACTTCAAGCCAAAAACCTTCGAGACTGATCGTAGTTCGCAAACCACTACCACCAAATCCCCACAGCATGAGTGGATTACGATAGGGCAAAAGGAGCCACATCATACACATAAAAGCCACAGAGGAAAAACCTACATAGGTGGCGATCATCATTTCATCGCCTTTCGCCAGATTTAAAATCCAGCCATAGATATAGCCTAAAAGAGCCGCGAGAGGGATAGCAATTAAAAGAGCTACAAAAAAACCTGTAAATCCCTGTAAGGAAAATTCCATAGATGTCACTGCGCCAACAAGCCCAGCTATAACACCTAAAGGCAACCCAAAGTTAAGGCCACAACCGGACTGGATCATGGGAACCATGGCTAACACCATAATGCCGTTCATTCCTACCCTAACTAATGTGTCGCTTAAGGACGTATCCACGCGAACGCCAACAAAAGGAGCAATAGCAAAGAGTATCACAAGAAAGAAAGCAATAATGACACGAGGCCAACCAAATTGCGCTACGATTCTTTCTATTTGTTGGGAGTTATGCATGAGTTGCTTCCTCCTTTTTCTTATTGCCAAGCATAAGGAGACCGAATTCTTCCAAAGGAGCATCTGCTGGGAGGATATCTGCTATCTCCCCTTCACTAACAATTGCAATTCTATGGCAGACAGAACGAAGCTCTTGAAGTTCAGAACTCGTCACAATAATAGTCGTCCCCAATTTTTCGTTAAATTCCTTTAAAACATCAAGGACAAGCTGTTTTGCCCCTATATCAATGCCCCGAGTAGGTTCTGAAGCAAAGAGGACGTGAGGGGAAGTGGCAAGGACCTTTGCGACACACACTTTTTGCTGGTTTCCTCCGGAAAGTTCTATAACCCTTTGGTTTGGTCCAGTACACTTTATATCTAACTTTTTTATATAGTCCTCTGCATATTGATACAATTCTTCCTCATTCCTCCATTTAATAAATCCACCGAGGAGTTTTTTAATAAATCGTTCATGGACCTGCATGGCAGTAAAGGCAATATTTAAAGCTATGGACTCATCGAGGAGAAGACCAACTCCCCTTCTATCTTCTGAGATAAAAGACAGGCCTGACCGTAATGAGGAAAGAGGATCATTAAGTTTAAGTTCTTTACCATCTAATAAGACAGTTCCCCTGGAAGGGAACAATCCCATAATGCCATTGGGGATACCGAGCTTCCCCTGCCCTGCAAGTCCTCCAATACCTAATATTTCTCCACCAAAAGCATCGAAAGAAACATTTTTTACTTTTTCTCCAGGCATATCCACTTGTAAGTTCTGAACAGATAAAACTACAGGCCTTTTTGTTTTTTCTCTTTTATTGACTTGTGTTGAGCTTTCTTTAATCTCGCGACCAACCATCCACGATGCAATGCTTCGAATATCCGCTTCTGATGTGGGAATATCTCTAATAACCCGGCCATCTCTTAAAACGATAATGCGGTCGCATACATCTAGAACTTCCTGAAGCCTATGAGATATAAAGACGAGACCAATTCCTTTCGCAGATAGTCTCTTTAATGTCTTCAAGAAAGTCTCTGCCTCAGACTCCGTTAGTACGGCAGTGGGCTCATCGAGAACTAAAATTTTCATCTGCTCTCTATCTATTTCGCGCGCTATTTCAGTAAATTGTTTATAACTTACCGGCATCTCTGAAACGAGCGCATCTGGGTGGATATCTACCCCCAAAACCTGTATCGCTTTTTCTGCGCGTTTTTTCATAGCGGGTCTATCCAACAATCGAAAACGATCACCAAAAACTTCAACTAAAGGGTTGTATCGAGAGACTTCTCTATTGAGAAGGATATTCTCTGTTGCGGTAAAGCTTGGGATGAGGAAAAATTCTTGATGAACCATTCCTATTCCGTTATCAATAGCGTCCAAAGGGTTAGTAAAATGAACCTCTTCCCCTTCTATTAGAATTTTTCCACTATAACCGCCTGTGTCATGGATAACAGGCATTCCAAACAGAACGTTCATGAGGGTTGATTTTCCAGCTCCGTTTTCCCCCACTAAGCCTATAATTTCTCCCCGCTTCAAGTGAAAATCGATACCTTCCAGAACTTTATTGCCGTAAAAGTCCTTACAGATACTGCACATTTGCAGAAGCGGTTTCGAATCAAACATTCCGCACCCCCCTCTCTTTAAACAATATCCTACAGTATGGCTGTTGGACATTTGAACATTAACACAGCAATATTTCTCAGTCAAGAGGATATCTTTAAATTTTTTAAACTTGTATATACTTAAGAAAAATAGAATTCGGTTTCAAATGAGGAGAAAAAAGCGGATCCACTTTCAGTTGTAATTGTCAACATTGCGTATAGCACGCAACAATTCGCATGGGCACAGAAAAGAGAGGATACATTGCATAACTTAGGTATAGAGCAGCAAGGAAGTGGCACATAAAAAAAGGCAGCCCATGTACCTTTGGGCCACCTTCTCTATCAACATGCTTTATTCGTATACTTTAAGCACAATTGCATACATTCAAGACTTGACGTTACGTTATAAAACTAAAGTTTTATAACGTTTGCTGCCTGATCTCCCTTTGCGCCGGCTGTTACATCGAAGGAAACTCGCTGACCTTCATCGAGAGTCTTGAAACCATCCCCCTGAATAGCGCTAAAATGGACAAAGACATCTTTCCCCTCATCGCTCGTAATAAACCCATAGCCCTTCGTCGCATTAAACCATTTGACTGTTCCCTGTTTCAAGATTTTTCCTCCTAAATAAATCGAATAGCCGGCCTCAAACCAGCGTTTATCACGCTATCATATTTCTAAATAAAGGTCTAGCACTCTCTATTCAATTATACAAAAAACACAAAAGAGAAAGCACTCTCAAACTTTTTCAGGTATACTTCAATTGTTTGTATTTTTAAGGGGTGATAGCAATGATTCTCGTCACAGGAGGAGCTGGGTATATAGGTAGCACAGCAGTTTTGGCTTTACAGGAAGCTGGCTTCCATGTAGTCGTTCTCGATAATTTCAGCCGCGGGCATAAAGATCTTGTCTTTTCTCCCTATCTCGCGGAAGGCGACTTACGGGATGAAGTTTTTGTACAAAAAGTTTTTGATACATATCCTATTGAAGGTGTACTTCACTTCGCAGCTCTCAGTCTTGTAGGGGAGTCTATGAAGGAACCAGAAGGATACTATTGGAACAATATAACTGGGACACTCAATCTTTTACGCGCGATGAGAAGCCATAACGTTATGTCTTTTGTGCTTTCTTCTACAGCCGCTGTTTATGGCGAGCCTGAAACTGTGCCAATTTCAGAAGAAGCCAACAAAACACCCACAAATGTATATGGCGAAACAAAGCTCTTCCTCGAAAGTGTGTTGCGCCGCTATTATGACGCCTATGGACTTAAAAGTATTTCTTTCCGTTATTTTAATGCCGCAGGGGCAGACCCCCAGGGACGTACAGGGGAAGATCACTCTCCTGAAACCCATCTGATTCCTCTTGTACTTGATGTGGCGCTGGGGCGGCGTGCGTCTATTGCTATTTTCGGTGGAGACTACCCTACAAAGGACGGTACGTGTGTGCGAGACTACATTCATGTAACGGACTTGGCACAAGCTCATGTCTTAGGATTACAGCGCCTTTTAGCAGGGAAAGCCTCCATAGAAACATATAACCTTGGGAATGGAAGCGGCTATTCTGTACTCGATATTATAGAAACAGTACGAAAGGTAACCCAACATCCCGTCCCCACTATAGACGGAGCACGACGTTGGGGAGATCCCGCGAAACTCGTGGCTTCCTCTCAAAAAGCTATCAAGACTTTGGAATGGGAACCACGCTATGCCGCTTTGGAACAGATTGTCGAAACAGCCTGGGCGTGGCATCAAAAAAGATTCGGATAGCGATGCTCGCAAGGATACAGTGTGGAATAGCAGAGAAGGAAAAACGGCGCCTCTCTTTTCCCTCTCTGCGAAATTATATTTCTTCCGCCGCAGGCACCCCAAGTTTCTCGTATTCCCTCGCAATCACCGAACCAAAGGCAACCAGATAAACTACCTTGATTTTTTGGTCGTTCGCCAGGAAATCCGAAATCGTATTCAGCGCTATTGAGCATGCTTCCGCAACAGGATAGCCATAGACACCACAGCTTATAGCCGGGAACGCTATTGTAGTACAGTCATGATCCCTTGCAAGTTCCAGGCTTCGACGGTAGCATGAAGCCAGAAGCTCTGCTTCCCCCCTCGTTCCGCCGTGCCAAACCGGCCCGGGGGTATGGATGACGTAAGAGGCGGGAAGATTATATCCCTTTGTTATCTTTGCATCTCCAGTGGCACACCCTCCAAGAGAACGACAGGCTTTAAGCAACTCGGGGCCCGCAGCTCTATGAATAGCACCATCCACTCCGCCACCGCCAAGAAGAGACGTATTTGCGGCATTAACAATGGCATTCACCGCCATAGTCGTTATGTCTCCCTCGTAGAGGCGGATCCTCTTATCGATAGTCATAATACTCCCTCTCCTTTCGTGAAAAAATTGCCTTTGTCCATTAAAAGTACTTAAAAAATACTTATTTTTTACTGTCATTTGTTTTCTTGTTTGTAAGGGTGATGTCATTTATTTTCCAGCAGCACCATTGCGGCGCAGAGAGCCTATTCCTTGAACGATGCCATTTTCATTGACACCAATGGCATTTAATCCACCAAAAAATGCATCTGGATATGGGTACAATTTCACAGTATGGCCGAAAAATTTCTCAAGGCATTTTATAGTGTTCACAGGGAAAGCGTCTTCCATGCGCAACTCTGGATACAGAGTGTAGCCTACAAATTTAGGAGCTTTTACAGCCTCCTCAAGGGTCATATGAAAATCGACAAGATCTACTATTACCTGAACTAAGGTGGAAACGATACGTCCTCCTCCAGGCGTTCCAAGCACCCACTTAATCTTTCCGCCCTTTTCTATAATTAAAGGGGCAATTGTAGTGCGAGGGCGTTTCCCTTCTTCCATGTAAAGCGGGTCTCCCTGTGCAGATCCATCTTGGAAATTACATAATTCGTTGTTAAGAAAAAAACCTCCTACCCAATAGCCTGTTCCCCAAAAATCGGATATGGTTTGTGTCCAGGAAACAGTATTCCCCCATTGGTCCACTATGGCAAAATGGGTTGTAGAGGATGATTCTACAGGCACAATTTCCTTGTTTTCTATAGGAGCTTTATAGGGTTTTTCTTCTATTAAAATATCTGAGAATTTTTTGCCCTCTTCAAAAAGGAGAGGATTTCCGTAGCGTTGTTTCCATTCCTCTGGGGAAGAAGCCTGAGATAGATTAAGCTCCATAAAACGACGTTGAGCATATTTTTTATCTACTAGACCATGTTCTGGCAGATCGTCAAAAGATGTATCACCTACGAATTTTTCCTGATCCAGTGCTGTAAGGATAAAAATTTCTTGCATAAGGTGTATTCGTAATGGGTCGTCCCATTCAAAAGCAGAGATATTGAATTTCTCCAAAATATTGAGGGTTTCAATAAGACGCGGCCCTCCTGCTGGCATTCCCGCTACATATATATCGTAGTCTCGATACGTTCCATGAAGAGGGCTTCGCGCACATACACTATAAGACTGAAGATCTCCTTTTTGAATCCAGCCCTCGTTGTGTTTCATAAATGTTTCTATAGAATCAGCAATAGAACCACTATAAAACGATTGCAATCCTTCTTGACTCAAAATGCGAAGCGTTTGGGCCAAAGGTAGATTGAAACATCGGTCTCCCTCTTTCCAAAGTTGCTGTCCGTTCTTTAGAAAATCAGGAGCGGAAAGGATCAGGTGATCGTAGTAAAAAGCCACTGCCTGGGCGAATTCCTTAGTAACCACAAATCCTTCTTCCGCTAAGTGGATAGCCGGCGATATCAAATCCGATAAAGGCATGGTTGCCAGCTTTTTATGAATGTATTCCAGAGCAGCGGGAAGGCCGGGAACACCTGCCCCCTTCAGAGTTTGCATCGTCTTCGCAAATGACATCTTACTCTTTCTTATATTTTCATATGTAGCCAAATGAGGAGCAACGCTGCGAAAGTCCAAAGCAAATCTCTCCCCATCAGCTGTTCTGCCAATAAGATACCCCTCTCCCCCCAAACCAGAACCATAGGGCTCTACCACTCCCAAAGCCACACTCACTGCTATAGCCGCATCAAAAGCATTCCCACCTTTCTCCAAAATTTCTGCCCCAACCTTAGCGGCATCAGGATTCATCGCAACAACAATGCCGTGATCAGATTGAAGGACAGGAGCTATCGTTACAGCCTGAGATGTTGGGGCAAAAAAGAGGAAGGCATATAGTATAAAGGAACAACAAATGATGCCATGTCCCGAGCCCAGAAATCCAGCGTTGCAAAACCTTAACTTACGTATTTTCATCTCCTATAACCCCATATTTCCATTAATCTGCACCTACATTCCCATATTATAAGGCCGTGCCAGATCCTGAACATTTCAAGATCTGGCCTTATTTTATTTTTCCAAAGTAGAAGTACAAGCTGGGCATCGAAGAGCCTGTTCAGGAATTTCAGTGAAGCAGTACGGGCATATTTTTACTGGTGGTTTCGGTGCTGGCATTGATGGCTTTCTTAGTCGGTTCAAATTTTTCACAAGGACAAAAACAGCGAAGGACACTATAAGAAAGCTTACTATGGAGTTAATAAACAAACCTGCATTCAATGTAACAGCTCCAGCCTCTTTTGCTTGCGCCAAAGAAACATAGGGCCCAGCCGTCGCCCCTTCCTTCAAAACCCAAAAAACATCTTTAAAATCTACATTGCCCATAAGTAACCCAATAGGCGGCATTATTACATCATTCACCAAAGAAGAAACAACGCTCCCAAATGCTCCACCAATAATGATTCCTACCGCCATATCCATAGCGTTACCCTTCACGGCAAACTCTTTGAATTCTTTTAAGATAGACATGGTATCCCCCCTATATTAAAAAATAGTTATCCCTATATTATATAATGAAACAATCTAAACATCTTTATCGGTAAATACATGGGGCAGGAATAAAAAATAATATTACAATGGACAATAAAAAGAACACGATAAAAATGAAGTTATAAAAACGCTGCGCAATTCAAGACCTGGCACCATTTTATGGGGGTGAGAAGATGAAGCGTACACTGATAATTGTAGCTATTTTTATTCTTAGTTTCGTCATGATTTTACCAGTGTCTGCAAGAGCTTTTGAGATGAGCTCTTTTTCTGGTCCTCGTGTTACAGATTTATATTTGATAATTGTACGTGATCCTGATGCCCAACTTTTGGCTCTGGAGAAGGGGCAGGTTCATATCCTCAGTGATATTGCTCGACCTGTAGATATTGAGAGGTTGTCTCAGAATCTCTCAATAGGCATGTCTCTTGCAAAAGGATTCCACGGATTTTTCCTCGGTTTTAATTTACGAGCCTTTCCATGGAACTCTGTAGCGTTACGCCAGGCCGTTTGCGAGGCAATTCCACGAGAGAAACTGGTACGAGACCTTTTCTCGGGCTATGCAGAGCCACTGTCTACCTTTTTACCTCCAGCTTCTCCCTACTTTGAACAAAATGTGGTTACCTACCCTTATAACCCTGATCATGCGAAAAAACGTCTACAGGAAGCTGGCTGGAGCTGGAACAAAAATGGCATCCTCGTATCTCCAGATGGGACCGGACCTGATGCTAAAAGAACTCTTACTCCACAGAAGCTCCTCTCGCCTACTGCTCAGATAGCTCCCACAACAGCAGAGATCGCCGAACAAGCTGCGGCTTCTCTTCGAGCCATTGGGATTCCCATAGAGGTCGAACCCATGGATTTTTCTACTATGATCGCACTGCTGGACGAGCGAAAATTCGATGCATATGTTTTGGCGTGGCAGATGACACGGGACCCAGATTCCTTGTTCGCCTTATACCACTCCTCTATGGACGTAAAGGGCGGATATAATATTCCTGGCATATATAATTCCAACCTGGATAGCATTCTCGAAAGGCTTCGATGGGCCCACGACGAAGCCTCTGCTCGATTGGCAACTTCTGAAGCCCAAAAGATGTTGGCAGACATTGTGCCAGTAGTTCCGATCTACAGTCGATATTCCATATCCGCCGCTTCGACGTTGTGGAAAGGGACGTATGCCACTTCCTATACAACATCGGATAATATATGGAGTTTCCTGCGCATGGAACCGAGGGAAGGTTCTATGGAACCCCTTCGTGTAGCTCTTGCAGATGAGCCACGCTCTCTCAACCCTCTAACAGCCAGTTCCGCCTATGACTGGAACGTTCTGTCACTTATTTACGACGCCCTTCTGGCAATAAATCCTGAAAACCTGGGCGATCTTCCATGGATCGCTGAATCATGGAAGATAGAGACTATAAGAGAGGGAGACCTTCCGGCAACAAAACTCTCCTTCCATATTAGGAAAGGGGTTACGTGGCAGGACGGACGTCCCCTGACAGCTTCTGACCCTGCTTTTACTATTAGCTTTCTTAAAAAACATCGGCCACCTCGATTTTATGATGCTGTGAGTGATGTTGATAAAGTTGAGACGCCTGACGAATACACCTTGGAGGTTACTATGAAGACCACGAGCTATTGGCATCTCCATAATATTGGGGGGCTCCCTATTTTTCCTCGTCATATACTGGAAAAAGTATCGGATTGGCAGAGTTGGAAACCAGCACAAACCCCGTTGGAAGGCGAAGAGGGACTCTCCCAGTTGGTGGGGTCAGGGCCCTTTATCTTCAAAGAATATCGCCCTGGAGAGTACGTTCACTTTATACGCAACCCCCACTTCTGGCTTCTTCGCAAATGAGGGATCAACCATGAAAAATTACTGGGCTCGACGAATAGCAGGCTCCATTCTCGTTCTGTTCATTGTTCTTGTCTTAAATTTTTTGCTCTTCCGCCTTATGCCGGGAGATCCTGTAGGAACCATTCTGGATCCCAGATTTTCTCCTGAAGCCAAGATGGAATTGCAACGTCTATACGGTCTGGATAAGCCTCTGGAGACTCAATTTATTCTCTATATGAAACAAATGGTCACTTTCCATTTTGGATTGTCTTTTCTCACCGCTCGGCCTATTTGGGAAGAGCTATCCTCCCGTCTCCCCAATACTATTGCGCTGCTCGGATCAGCGTTGCTCCTTTCTGCAGGTATTGGCACATGGCTTGGTATACGAGCTGCGTTACAAAGGGGGTGCTGGGGAGAGAGAATTGTTCTATGGGGCGGCGCTCTTTCCTTCTCTTTTCCTTCTTTCTTTTTGCAACTCATTCTACTTATGGCTTTTGCTTACGCTCTTCCCCTCTTCCCACTTCGAGGCAGTGTCTCCATCCCTCCTCCTCAAGGATTCTGGGTCTCCATAATCGACTACGTGTGGCATCTTATGTTGCCTGTAGGATCTTTAGTCCTTCTCAGTTTTGGAGGATGGGCTCTCTATGTGCGAAACCTTATGGTGAAAGTTTTGGGGGAAGATTTTATTGCCATGGGAAAGGCTCGAGGCCTCCCGAAAAAACGAATTGTCTGGAATCACGCTTTCCGCACTCTTATCCCTCCCCTCCTCACTATTTTGCTCCTCTCCATACCAGGGATTATTTCAGGGGCAGTCATTACAGAAACTGTTTTCTCTCTGCATGGAGTAGGTCGTTTCCTCTTCGATTCTGTAACCGGTCGCGACTATCCTGCTGCCAGCGCTGCCTTCTATCTTCTCGCTTTACTGACAATTTTCAGCAACCTGGCTGCTGACCTTCTTTACGGCATAGTAGACCCGAGGGTTCGTTTTGAAAGGAGAGAAAAATAATGGAGCTGCGTCGACGATGGAGCTTCCGTGTCCTCCTATGCCTCTTCTTCTTGGCAATGGTGGGCCCCTCCCTTTTTAGCATTTCTCCTTCTGATGAAGTAGCACCGCCCTTTGCGAAACCACTATGGCTACGTCACAATCTTCCTCCTACGATAGACCTCGCCATATCGAAAAACAAAGGGGAATCCTCTATTGCATGGACATATAGCCCTCCAGCTCGCCTTCGTCTCGTAGGGTATATTGTAGCTACAAAGCCTGTCTCTCTCCTCTGGATAATGCCAGATCGAGAACTTTTTTTGCTGCTCTTTCCTCAAGGGGAAACAACTCTGGAGATAGACGGGCGGGACATGGCTTTTAAAGAGATGCTTGGCGCCTCTCCTTTTGCACAAGTTCCTCAGGTTCTTTTCCCTGAAGAGGGAGAGTACACTCTTGCTTTTGATCACCCAGAATATATTGTAAAGGGAGACCTCGCTTTACATATAGAGGGAGGGCGGTGGGGAGCGTTAGGAACAGATCAGCGCGGCCGAGATGTCTTGCTCCTTTTTATAGAGGGGGTGAGAGTTTCCCTGATAGTAGGGATCAGCGCAACCTTTCTGGCCACTTTTCTAGGCCTTTCTTTTGGACTCTTAAGTGGTTATGTTGGGGGATGGCTTGATGCCCTCATTATGAGAGGTGTAGATGTGCTTCTCTCCATCCCAATCCTCCCCATCCTCATGGTTTTAGCCGCTTTTTGGGGGAAGGGCCTTTGGCAATTGGTTCTTATTCTTTCGCTTTTTTCATGGATGGGGACGGCTCGTACAGTTCGAGCAATGACACTTACTCTGCGAGATAGCGGCTACATCGAGGGCTTGCGAGGTCTTGGTGCTCCGACTCATTATATTCTCTGGCGCCACTTGCTACCAGAAACCCTCCCCCTGCTTTTGGCAAATATCGCCTTGGGAGTTCCTAGCGTCATTCTATCTGAGGCAGGTATCTCTTTTCTAGGGCTCTCAGATCCTCGCATCATTTCGTGGGGGCGGATGCTTCACGAAGCTTATGCTTTTGGCGCTTTCTCTCAAGGAGCCTGGTGGCTACTTATTCCTCCAGGGTTGGGGATTACATTGCTCTGTCTGGTTTTTCTTGATCTGGGGAAATATTTAGAAGAACGAGTGGATCCTCTTTTGAAGGGGGAAGCGCGGTCATGATTGATATAATCAACCTCTCCGTAACCTATGAAGGGAAAAACAAGGTACTCGCCATCAAGAACGTATCTCTAACTCTCCATAAAGGCACCATTACGGGCCTTGTAGGAGAATCTGGAAGTGGGAAAAGCTCTCTCCTCATGGCTATCCCAGGGCTCCTTTCTCCCCAAGTCACGGTAGAAGGGACCATTATTTACGATAATATTAACCTTTTAACTCTTAATGACAGTATGTTGAACTCTATTCGATGGAAAGAGATAGCGCTGGTTCCGCAAGGAGCTATGAATTCCTTTACGCCAGTGCTCACCATAGGAGAACATATAGAAGAAGTTTTAGAGGTTCATCTTGGACTTTCCGGCTCAGTTGCCAAAAAGAGATGCGCCTCTCTGCTCGAAGAGGCCGAACTTGAAGTTTTTCTTGCAAAAAGATACCCCCATGAACTATCTGGAGGGCAGAAGCAACGAGCGGCCATAGCCATTGCTTTAGCGTGTGATCCAGCCTTCCTTCTCGCAGATGAACCAACAACTGCTCTTGATGTAATTACTCAGAAAGAGATTATATCTATGCTAGAGAATTTAGTAAAAAGACGAAATATGGGCATGCTCTTCGTAACCCATGATCTCCCTTTAGCTACCCATATTTGTGATGAGATAGCAGTAATGAAAAGCGGAGAGATTGTTGAGGAAGGAAGCCCCTCAAAAATAGTGAACGCTCCTCGTCACTCTCATACAATTCAGCTTGTTCAAGCTCTGAAAAAGATAGAAGGAGATTTGTCATGACAAACGGATTCCTCGTAGAGGCAAGAAAGGTTAGCGTCTTCTTCCCATCCAGGAGAAGAAATGAACGTGGTTGTTGGGCTCTTAAAAATATAAATCTCATATTACGAAAGGGAGAAAGTCTTGCCCTTATTGGAGAATCAGGTAGTGGCAAAACAACTCTTTTACGAATTTTATTAGGGCTTATTTCTCCTACAGAAGGAGCGTCTTTTCTTTTCGGGGGAAATATACATCGTTGCTCGCGTCAAGAACGCATAGGGCTTCGACGACGATGTGGTTATGTTTCTCAGGATCCTTACGGCAGTCTGCCTCCCACATTGACAGTTATAGATGCTGTAGCAGAACCATGGATTATCGTATATGGGCGAAAAAGCCGCTCTGAAGCGTACGGTAGAGCTAGAAATATTCTTGAAAAATTAGGGATACGGGAAGATCGACTTCTCTCCACCCGCGTTCGATCTGGTCTTTCTGGAGGGCAAAGACAGCGTATCGCTTTGGCTCGAGCTCTGATTTTAGAACCAGAGCTTCTTTTATGCGATGAGCCTACAAGCATGCAAGACGCCTCGACTCGAAGTGATATTGTAGATCTTTTATGTGAGAGAGTAACATACGGCATGTCTATGATTTTCGTTACACATGATCTCTATCTCGCCAGGGCTGCAGCAGAGAAAGGCATGATATTGTTACGGGGGGAATGCTGCGAAGAGGGAGCAACGCAAAAGCTCTTATCCTTCCCAAAACACAGATACACTCGAAGGCTTATAGATGCGACGCCCACTCTCACCGACGTGAGCGCTTCCAGCCTTTAAAAGCAAGGAACAATCCATTTGCACATCCAAAAGCGCCCATAAGAGCCAAAACATTCTCCAGCCCCCATAGAAAACCTCCATAACTCATAATGAAGGGAGTTATAATGAAGCCCCCTTCCATAAGAAGAGTCCCCGCCGCCACTCCCTTCGGCTGAAGATGGCGAGGGAATATATCTGGCATTAAAGCAAGCATTACAGGGAAACCCATTCCCATGCCTATCCCGTAAATAGCTCCTAAAAAGCAGAAAGCCTGGTTACTGAAAGCTACTTTTGCACCTACCACTACAGCGCCCATAAGAGCAATGGAAAGGCTTCCTATCAACGTGCGGTCTATGCGGTCCATAATTCCCGTGGCAAGGAAGCGCAAGAAGAGAGAAACTACTGCGTTTGTCATCATAAAAGCACTGGCAATCATTCCTCTGGAATGAATAAGGGAGGGCATATATTGTAAGGTAGAGGAATTGACGAGAGACCACGTCAGAAGAGTCGCCATAAGAGGCCAAAAACCTGGAACGGAAAACATCTCTTTCCAACTTCCCCATTGTTGCGCCTGGTTCCTGTTATGGGGGAAAGGAGAGTCATCTTCATCGGAATGTTCCAGTTCGGCGAGACGCGGAAGGTACTTCGTAGAAAAAATGAGAGCGAGGACAAGAAGAGGGGCCAAAATAAGATAAAAGCTCGTTCCCATACGGGAGAGAAAGAATTCGGCTATTGGAAGAATTGTTACGAGAGGCAATACATACGCAATAGCGATCCAGGCGTACAAACGCCCCCGGCGATCGGCCGGAATGCTCAGGGCCTGATACGTAGTAATAGCTACCATCACTATTCCATAGAAGAAGCCCATACACGCCCGCAAGATCATGAGACCGGAAAAAGACTGAACCCACAACAACGGAAGTGATGAAGCAAAAAGGAAAATAGAAGCTATGAGCAAACTTTTCCGAACGCCTATCCGCTCTGTTATTATTCCACTAAAAGGACGAACCAACGTAGATGTGACGCTGAAAATGCTCATGAGCCACCCGGTGAGGATAAAAGGGAATCCCTGCTGTTGAATGGCCACTGGATAGAGAAAGAACATAGAGACAAATGTCTGACTGAAATATGTTACGAGCCAGCAGAGTCGGAAAGTTCTTCTATCAAGTTGCGACGCCATAACAAATGCCTCCTAATACTAGGTTTTTATCGAGAGCTCAATAGAGTCTCAAGACTTAGCACCATTTAAGAAGGAGAGAGCTGCGTCTAAATGTTTACAGCGCTTTTGGTGCATAAAACCCGGGCAGGTACATGCCTTATGTTTTACATCTACAGCATAATCTTCCGTCCCATGGGCAATAAAGATAGAAGGCGCCACCTTTTCAAGGCGAGAAGGATCAAAAACATTGACGGAAGGCTTATCCGCAGAATGTTTGTCTATGGCCTGATTTGACAGACAATCTGCATCGCTGTTTTCCTCCCTTGGAACCCATTCAAAGGCAATGGAGCGGCCACGGATCAAACGTTGGGCTTCTTCCCAAAGTATTTTAAGATGGGGACTGGCTACTTTCCACTCTTTTTTCATCTGGCAGATTACAAGTCGACTGTCTCCACGAATAACAATTTGCTCTATATTCCGCTCTCTTATTTCGCGAAGCAACATGAGCAATCCCTCGTATTCTGCTTCATTATTCGTTTTGGAGCCAAGATACGTCGTTTTTTGCCATATAATATTGCCTTCTCCGTCATAAAGCAGGGCTCCTGCTCCTGCTTCACCTGGATTTCCACGGGAAGCTCCATCAAAATGTCCACTATATGTCATTAATGTCACCATTCTTCTGTCCAATAGATTTTAAAAAACGAAGAGTTGAATCTTCCCAACGAGGCATACGAATACTCAACTCCTCTAAGGGGAAAGAATCTAATGCGCTCATTGCTGGGCGCTGAGCTAAAGGCCGAAAATCTTCGCTTCGTGCTGGTTCTATGGTTCCCTGCCATCCTAGTTCTTTAAGAGCAAAAGAAGCCCATTCAAAACGGCTACACCGGCCAGCACACGAAAGATGGTAGAGTCCCCATTCCCGACGATAAAGGAGCTCCAATACTCGCTCTGCCAGATCTGGAGCATATGTAGGGCTCGATATCTGATCTGAGACAATTCGAAGCTCCCGCTGATTCAGACTCCATTGAAACACTTTTTTGAGGAAATTTGATGATTCTTTCCCTTCAGGTCCAAAAACCCAACTCGCCCTTACTATAAGAAACCGAGAGGTGTGATCCCGAATAAACTGTTCTCCCAAAAGCTTACTGCGCCCATACACATTAAGAGGATCAGGTGCGTCAGCAATAGTCCACGAGCGTACGCTTTTACCATTAAAAACATAGTCTGTACTGAAAGAGATGAGGGGAATACCCTGCTCCCCGGCAACTATAGCTACATTTTTGGAGCCCATGGCATTAACCATATACGCTCCCCGCCAATTTTGTTCCGCACCGTCTACGTCGTTCCACGCCGCGCAGTTGATAATACAGTTCGGCTTATCTTCTTCTATGCGCCTTCTGAGACGCCCTATGTCTGTTATGTCTAGTTCTTGGCGGGAGTATGCAGAAAAAGAAAGATCTTCTTCTTTGAAAAGGCGCTGGAAAGCACATGCCAGTTGTCCACCGCTTCCAGTAATAAAAAAATCCATGCTACTCCCTCCTTCCGGTAGTGCTCAACATTTTATCATAGAAGGAGGGGGGGATTGTTGTCTTATCTCCCTTTAGAAGCAAAAAGCCTTTCGTAAAGGGTAATAACCACGGTGGTCACGACTGCAAGGACCACTGCCAGAGCGTCAGCTCGCCCAATATCCACAGAAACCTCGGATATATGAGTATAGATCACGAGGGGAAGAATTTTAACGCCTGTACCGGTAAGAGCAAAGGCCGTTCCAAAAGCTCCCATACTTACGGCAAAAAGAAGGGAGGATCCGGCAAAAATAGCAGGGCCTAACATGGGGAGAAGCACTTTAAAAAGAATAGTCATTCGGGAAGCACCCAGATTCATTGCCGCCTCAATAAGGCTCCAGTCAGCATTGCTCCAGGCAGCTGTCATAGTAAGAATCATTCGAGGGATAAGGAAATAGAGATAGGCCACTACCAAACCTCGCCACGTGAAGAGGAAAGCAGAAAACTCCAAGGGGTTAAACCCGAATATCTGACTGAAAATCATGGTGATAAAACCACTTGTACCTAACAAAATGATAAACATAAAGCCTATCACAAGGCCACTAAACGTTAAGGGAACAGCTGTAAGGGCCATGAGAAACTGTCGGAAACGTCCTTGGCTTTTATAGACGATGTAGGAAAGGGGCAAGCCGATAACTGTCCCTAAAATGGCTGTGGAGAAAGAGAGGGCAAGACTTGTACCAAGAGACTCCCGGTAAAGATTTTTAGTAAAGAGCATAAGGTAATTAGCAAGGGAAATATGCCCATCTATACTTACGCTCTCGATAAAAACCAGAGCCAATGGATATATGAGAAAAATCCCCAGTAAAAGCACAAGGGGGACAAGAAAGAAAAATGCTACGTAACGTCTCTCCACAGATGTTCACTCCTTCAAATAAAAGGGGCGGGAAAGGGAAGCCGCCCCTTATTCCATTAACGTCTAATTCTCTCCTAAGACTTTGTTGCCCCACATCTGTGCTGCTTTTTCCTGCACTTTTTGAGCTGCAACCCAGTCTACGTTCTTAGCTTTTTCATATTCAGAGGCAGGAAGGAACTTATCAGCAACCTCTTCGGGAAGCTCTACGTCATCACGAATGGGCCGAACAAAACCTTTTGCGAAGGTCTGCTGCCCCTCATCGGAAAGGATATAGTTCAACCACAGTTTGGCACTATTAGGATTCGGAGCTCCTTTCGCCATGCTGACAGCATAGGGAGACGTTATAGTCCCCTCTTCGGGAATAATAATATCTACATCATCGCCAAGACCGGCAATATATTTAGCCCGATACCCATTCCAATCGTAGGTAATCCACACGGGGATTTCACCTTTAATAAACTTATCGAAAGGAGTTGTTTTTTCGATCATACGAACGTTGCCGTTCTTCTGAAGTTCTGCAAGGTAATCGATTCCTGGCTCTAGATTGTCCAAGGACCCACCGTGAGAGTATGCCGTGGCAATAACAATAGCGTAACCAATTCCAGCTGTTCTGGGGTCTAGATATACCACTGATTTTTTATATTTCGGGTCGAGAAGAGCCTCCCAAGAAGTGGGAGATTCTTTAATTAGGCGCTTGTTCACTACAAAAACCACAGTTCCCTTATGAATGGAGAACCAATGTCCATCTGGATCTTTTAAAATATCTGGAATTTTATCGAAATTTACAGGCTTAAAAGGCTGAGTAACACCTCTCTCTTTGGCAAGAGCACCAAAAGGCATAAAATAATAGGCAGTATCGGCCTGAGGGTTGTTCAACTCTTTTTCAAGACGAACAACTGTGGCTCCACTCCCAAGGTCATTATATACAAGCTTAATGCCATAACGTGCTGTAAAACCATCGAATAACCCCTGCCAGTTCGCCCAAGTAGGACCTGTATCGTAGCTGCTAAGCCCTTTCTCTTGTTTGGCCAATTCGGCCAACTCTTTTTCGCCAGAATAAAGTTCCTGCTCTGCAGCCAGTGCGAAGCCGGCTGCAAATGCAAGGATAGCAAGTGCTATGAGAACTAAAGTAGCAATTTTTTTCATCCTTCGTAACCTCCGTATTCTCTTTTTTATTCTAAAACGTGCCCATCTTCCGGGGAAAATGCGAGGCGAACAGGATCTCCAGGTTCTATAGATACCACATGAGAATTCAAAGCATCCACCAATAACCGTTCTCCCCCTATGGCTACAGCAATGCGAGAGAGAGGACCAAGAAAAACCCGACCTTCCACAACTCCGGTGAGTACGTTATACCCGCCATGTTCCGTTCCCAAACTCATACGTTCTGGTCGAACCATAATTTTATATGTACCAGCAGGGCGGCGCTCAAGACAGGCTAGCTTTAGCGAAATGTCTTGCCAATGGGCAACCCCATCTCCACAGGTAGAAACTGTAATAATATTGTTAACACCAACAAAATCTGCCACAAAAAGGGTTCGAGGAGAAGAATAAATGTCCCAGGCAGTCCCCACCTGTTCTATTTTTCCCCGATTCATAACTGCCACTCTATCTGAAATAGAGAGAGCTTCTTCCTGGTCATGAGTCACATAAATAGTGGTAATCATGCTCTCCCTTTGAATTTTTTTAATTTCAAAACGAAGAGAATTTCTTACCTTAGCGTCAAGAGCAGAAAGAGGCTCATCAAGAAGCAAAACATCGGGACGAATGGCAAGAGCTCGAGCAAGAGCTACTCGCTGTTGCTGTCCACCAGAAAGTTCTTTGGAGTACCCGCAACGCTTCTCTGCAAGCCCTACCATTTCCAAAAGTTCCATAACTCGCTGTTCTATCTCTTTCTCTTTTACTTTTTGAACTCTGAGACCAAAAGCTACATTCTCAAAAACGCTGAGATTGGGGAAAAGAGCGTAGTTCTGAAAGACAAGGCCCACTCTTCGATTTCGAGGCCCAGTATGGGTTTTATCCTCTCCCCCAATAACGATTTTCCCCTCATCAGCACGGAGAAAGCCCGCTATAAGGCGCAACGTTGTAGTCTTACCACAACCTGAGGGGCCAAGAAGAGATAAAAATTCGGCCTTCTCTACCTTTAAAGAAATATTATCTACCGCAATAAAATGGCCGAATCGTTTTACTACATGTTGAAGATCTACACTACTCACTCTTTTTCGTCCCTTTCATTTTCAAATATGGAAAGAGCCACTTGTACTGCTTCTTCAGGAGTTTCGGCATGAATTAGCGGCGCTGGTTCGCCTTTTTCATCCTGAATCTGCCACGTCCCCAAAGCTATTACCGGCCGCCCCATTTTTAGGGCAAACCCTATTTCAGAGAGGGTCCCAAAAGCTCCTCCAATAGAAATTACAACGTCCCCAGCTGAAACTACAACCGTATTACGCGCCTCTCCAAGGCACGTAGAAAGGGGGATCGTCACCCATAAATTAGCTTCCGAACGTTCTCCCGGTAAGATACCAATAGATATCCCTTTTCCCTCGGCGACGCCACGACACACTGCTTCCATAACTCCGCCGCGACCACCACACACCACAACACATCTGTTTTTCGCAAGAAGCCGTCCTACTTGATACGCATTATTCCAAACGGTTTCATCTGCAGTTGATGTGCCTATAACACTCACTATTTTCATATTTCTCAACTCCCGAGAAGTGTCTGTTCGTGACCTGATTTACCAAAAAGGGCTCCTAGCCCCAACACACAAAAGAGAGAGAAAAGGGAGAGTCCAGCTAATATTGTAGTAGCAGCACAGGCAAAGCCCGTACTTACGTAAAAGGCCTGATATAAAACAACAGGATAGGTCTGACTCTGAGAGCCCGTAAGCATTACCGAGAGCTGAAACTCCCCTAAAGACATGGCAAATGTCATAAGAGCCCCAGAAATAAGCCCTGGCAGAAGATTAGGAACCAGTACACGGCGCATCATAACCATGGTTCCAGCGCCAAGAGAAAATCCCGCTTCCTCCAGTGTTTTCCAGTTTATGAGATCCATATTCGCCATGAGGGGACGGAGCATAAAGGGGAGAGTATAAACCATATGGGCAGCAACAAGAAGCTGCCATGTACCTATAAGAGCCATTCCAGGCCAGTTAAAAGCCTGGATCATGCCGAGTCCCATTACGACAGGAGGAATAGCTACTGGCAAAAGAATTGTAAAGTTGAAGATAGACCGCAACACTGGCCTGTCAAGAACATGAACGGCATATACAGCAGGAAGAGAGATAAAAGCATTGCCGACAACAGTCAGAAAGGCTACAAGAAGGCTTCTTTTCAAGGCATCCATGTACATGGGCTGAGAAAAAAGATCCAAATACCATGACCACGTAAATCCTTCTGGGAGCAGGGTACCAAACCATTTCGCCCCCAAAGACCCCACTAAAATCAAAAAAATAGGGGCCAAAATATAGGAAAAATAGAGAGCCCCTAACGAAAAAGACAACGCTCGACGAACCATTGAATGCACTACAATTTCCTCCATATTCAAAACACGGACTTCAATTCTGAGAGAAAGAATACACTGGAAAAGATTTTTATTCAAGTTACAGTTCTGCAAAAAAGAAAAGGCTGGGAAAAAATCCCAGCCTACTATTTTGTAAAGGAGTAGATCTGATTAAAACCCTGCGTAAAGAGGAT